>CAZBCO010000367.1:0-19617 GCA_964490295.1 uncultured Planctomycetota bacterium | reverse complement strand
CAGCACCTTGGCGGAGTTCTGGGCCAGTTCAAGATTGGACATGGCACCGTCATAATTGTCGGCCTGCAACAGCTCACGGGCATCTTGGATGGTCTTGCGCATATCGGCCAGTGTGTATTGAAGCCTGACGCGCTCCAAGACCTGCTTCCTGCTGAGTAAGTCCTCTTCGCCCGCCGTGGTTTTACCAAGAACGCGACGGGTCTTGCGAAGCAGGGCTTGGGCTTCTTCGTGGCGGGGATTGGCCTGAAGCGCCCGCTCTAAATCTTTCTCGGCGGCTTCGTACATACGCTCGTTGAAACGCTTCTGGGCGCTTTCAAAGAAATTCTTAGCCACCTGCTGCTGATACTCTTCCTTAATCCGCATCTCTTCGCTGATACGTTTCAGGAACTTGGCGGCCTCATCATCCGGCTGGGTTTTGGCCGCCTCTTGAGCAAGGGCCGGCACCGTACTGAACAGCACCGCCATGCACACCGTCGCCACCAAGAGTTGAATCCTCATTGCCTTCATTGCTCTTGCCCTCCTTGCCATTTCAGGCCCTATGCCGGGCCGGTTATCGAGACCCTCGTATCAACCATTCAATCGCGGTCTTGATTTCCGCGACATCCACATCGGTCCAGTTGCATGGGCCGTTTGGCCGGCAGTTCGCAACGGCAATCACCGGCTTCGGCAGACATGCAAAGATACCACTTTTCAATTCCTTTTCACAGGCCACCGCGATGATCGCCCGGATTTCCGGTTGGCGAGCCATGGTGACGGCAGCCCGACCGCCCTTGGCAATCGCAGCATGCACACCGTACGCTTCGCACAGGGCCAGCAGCGGGGCGATCTTGCAGCGTCCGCAGCGCTTGCAGTTTGCCAAGTCGCCCACCACATTCTGTTCGCAGCCCGACGCCTGCAAACAGGAGGGGAAGAGCACCAGAATCTGGTCAGGCTCGACCCGAACCCGGCGTCCTTTGACGCTCAGGTTGTTGACCCCGATCACCAACCGATCAAGTACGTCCAAACCGACAATCTCCGCCCTGCCCTGATTTCTCCTGCGCGGCCTTGCAGCCTCGGAGAAATGCCGTGGCGTCCATCGCGTTCCGCCCGGCGGGCTTAAGTGTTAATATGTCAACGCAGCCATCAGCGGTCGCCACCCGCAGCCGCCCATCATCCAAGGCCACGCGCCCCGGCTCCAGGGCCAAGCCATCCTTCAAAGGTCTGGCTGCCAGCACAATGACACGGCAAGGCGGCTGATCCGGCGCGTGAAACACCGAGAACGCCCCCGGCCAAGGGGTCATCGCTCGGATATGCCGGGCCACCTCATCCGCTGGGTGTGCCCAGTCAATCTGCCCGTCGGCCTTGGTCAGCATCGGGGCATAGGTCGCGGACGCTTCGTCCTGCGGTCGATATGTCACAGAGCCTTCGGTGAACTGCCGGAGCACGTCCGAAAGCAGCTCACCGCCCAAGCCGGCCAGCCGTTCAGCCAGTTGGCCGGCGGTTTCATTATCGGCAATCGCGGTGCTTTGCTGAGCGGGCCGCCCGTCCGGAAAACACACGATCTCGCCCGCATCGAGCTTGGGCCGCACCTTCATCACGGTCACGCCCATTTCGGCATCGCCGGCGAGGATGGCCGCGGCCATGGGGGCCGCCCCGCGATGTCGCGGCAACAGCGAGGCATGCACGTTGATGGTGTCCACCTGGGGCACACGCAGTGCCGCCCCGGGCAGCAACAATCCATAAGCGGCCACCACTACCAAGTCGGGGGCCAAACAGCGTAGCTTTTCAACCGTTGATTTGTCAAAGCGTTCGGGCTGCTCAATAAGCAATCCGAGCTCGCAGGCTCGCCGCTTCACGGGCGAGACCGCCAAGGTTTTGCGCCCTCGCCCACTCGGGCGGTCCGGCTGGGAAAACACCGCCACCACATCAGCGTTATGATGGCAGGCATCAAGGCTCGGGACCGAGAACGGGTCCGAGCCCATGAACACGATCCTCAGCACTCTGTCGCCCGCCTTCCTACAACGCGGATAGCCGTCTTGCCAATTGACGCAAGTTGTCCTGCGACAGACTAATTATACACCCGTGTTTTCTGAAAACAAACAGATTTCGAGCAGGAATTTCAGACCGGCGTCATCTTATTTGATTAGACGGGCGTCTGCCCAATTGGCGTGGTCGCCAACGCTGGCATCTTCGTTGAAATCGGTCGTCAACGTCAGGTGGCTGACCCCGGTGATATCCAGTTCTACGGACACGGCCCGGTCAAGGCCGGTCAGTGTTCGGGAGAACAGCCCTTTGCCGTCGGCCTCGATAATAAACGTCACCGAGCCACGCGGCCTGGCCGCGTCGTCAATGCCAATCACTGCGGCAAACCGCTTGAAGCCTCGCTCCAAGTCATAGCTCAGGACGGTTTTTGTGTGGCATCCGATTCCGCTGTCATAGGTTATGCCGTCCAACGTGAGGGGGCCTCCTCCGATGCTGCGATTGATCCGATGACTCCAGATATGGTTGAAGAAGGGAATCTCCTCCACCTTTTCCGGGCGCAGGTCGGCGAGGAAGATCACGTCGGGATTGGCCAACTCAATGGCGGCAATTGTCACCAGGGGAAGCGACAACTTCATGTCTGACACGGTAATCGACAGGGCTTTCTTGTCCAAAGCCTTGATCGTGCCGCACAGAATCGAGTCGTCAATCAATCGGACCACCGCGGGCGACGGTGCTTCGGCACGGCGGTTGGCGAACACAATGGCCGACACACGACTGGTATCGATTTCCCGGTCCTCGCCGTTCCAGTGAAAAGCCGTACGCTTGGGGCCAACACGGCTGATGGCGACTTCAAAGACATTGGCCCCTTTGTCTGTGCTGACGAACAGGAGGTCGGCCCCCCGGTTCTCCTTGGCCAACGCTTCCTCGAAGCGCTCTTCCGACAACTCCAATTCCTTGCTGCGTTGAAAGCGAATAGCCAGCAAGGTGTTGACTTGGAAATGGACGGTTCGCCCAAGGGCCTTCACCCCGACGCCGAAGGCCTGATCCGACTTGGCGGGGGTTCCAAACAATCGGCTCCCGTCGGTGGTATAGACTTCAGCCGGGGCTTGTGCCGCATTGTCAGCCGAGCGCTTTTGCAATTCGATGCGATAGATCTGCTGCATCGGGATGGCGGATTTCTTGCCGTCGATGGTCAGCACGACCTCGCCCTGTGCGTTGATGGAGGTTAACTCTCCATTCACGGGCTTGGCCGTCACCGAATAAACAATGGCTGCATCAGCCCAAGACGAAGCCGCCAAAGCCATCACCGCCAGCGCAGCAGTCAGTCTCAATTATTCACCTCCCTCTTGGAGTGCCTTGTAGTATTCTTCAATGAGGTCCTTATAACGCTGAGGGAATTCCTTTCGCAGGGCATCGAGCACCTTGGCTCGCTCACGTGCGGGCAGCCGCGCCCAGAAATCGCCCATCGTGGCGGTATTGGCCGCCTTGCCCTCGTCGTCAGCGGCACCGCCCGGTAAGCCGGACTCTTCCGCCGGAGAACTGGGCGGGCCACTGCCGCTGGGCGGCCCCTGCCCTTGGCCTTGGCCCTGACCCTGGCTTTCACTCTGGCCCTCTCCTCCACCGCCTCCACCGCCACCTTGCTCTTGATCCTCTGCTTCCTCGATCATCATTTCGAGCATGGCGATGATTCGGTTCTGCTTGTTCCGCGTTTCCATTTCGACCTTGGCGGCTTCCAACAGCTCTTTGACATCATGCATCGTATCGGCCACGTCGTCAAGCGATGCTCCGTCGCGAGCCACCTCAAGCCGGGCCAGCAGTTTGCGGCCTTCTTCGGTGTCCGACAAGGATTTGGCAATATCCACGGCCTCGTCCAAGCGCCCCACACGCCCATAGGCCTGCGCGGTCATCATTTCCACGGCTCGCCAATCGAGGATATACTTGGCCAGCGGGGCGTCGCCACGCAGGCCTTCAAGCCGCTCCTCGGCAAGCTCCCAATACCGGTCCCGAATCGCCACACGGGCCAGATGGAACATGACCCCGGCCTTAAGAAAACCCTCGAACTGATACTTCGGCCCATCAGCGGTCGGAAAGTCTGCAAGCTCGGTCCGCAGCTTCCCCAGGATGGCTCTGGCTTCGTCGAGCCGCTCGGCATCGATGCGGAGAGCCCCCCGCTGATAGTCAAGAATGAGCACCCGCAGGGCCTCATCAATAAACTCGGCCTTAACCGTCTCGGCCTTGGATTCGTCCTTCCATAGTTCCAGAATGCGGTTGCGAGCCGCCTCGGCGAAGCGGGGCTTCTCGGCCTTGGCATCCGCCCGGATCAGCCCGATAAAGGCTTCAGATAATTCGCGGTCGCGCTCGGAACGGTCGGCTGCTAACGCCGGGCCAGCCGCGCAGAGCATCGCAAGCACCATCGTCACGACATGTTTCATTCGCATGGTTCTGACCTCCTGTAGAAATCCCGATGTTAGAATCCGCCGCCGCCCTGAGGCTGGCGGGCCGCTTGGTCGGCTCTGATTTTGGCGGCCAGGTCACGAGCCAGCCGGACAACGCGCTCCTGACGTTTTGATAGCCGCTTGGACTGGCTGGCTATTTCCTCGGCCGGAACCTCGTTGCGTTCCTGCTGCAGGCCGAGCGTCCGGTGGTTTACGCGAAGCTGAAGAGCTTTGAGCATCTTCAATTCGGCAGAAAGCTGAATCAGAGGCGGAGTTTCGCCCCCTCCTCCTCCACCACCACCGCCTCCGCCACCGCCGCCCTCTTGCTCTTCCTCTTCACGGCGACGCTGCTCTTGCTGAATGGCGACGATCATGTCTTCAAGGGCCTTCTCGATGTCTTTTTCTATCGCCTGGGTGCTCGCGCCGGGGTTGAACTGGGGTTTTGCCAGCAATTCGGCCACGTCCTTCATCAGTTCCTGGGTATCTTCCATCACCGACAGCAAGACCACCGTTGATCCGTCCTGCTCCAGCATTTCCTTTGCCGTGCTTCCGTCCTTGTACACGGCCAACTGAGCCTCACTGGCTCGGCTCAAGGCCAGTTCATGGGCTCGGGTACGGACGTCTTTGGCGTTCTTAATATCAGCGGCGACCCGTTCGGTCTCGGTGATGATCTGCCGCTGGGCTTCAAGCATCTTCTTAAGCAGGGCTTCGAGCTTGGCCAGAAGGTTTTCCTGAGCCTCTTCCTGGGCACCGCCTGCGGCCGCGCCGGCCTGCTGCTGGGCCTGCTGCAGGGCCTTGGCCGCCTGCTGTTGGTGCTGCTGGGCCTTCTGCTGGTCCTTCTTGGCCAGAGCCTCTTCGGCTTTTTCCATTTCCTTGGCGGCCTCTTCGACCTTCTTGCGGATATCCTCTTCTTCCTGAGACTGTTCTCCGCCTTCGGAGCCACCCTGAGAACCGCCCTGGCTTCCGCCTTGAGAGCCACCCTGGCTCCCTCCTTGGCTTCCACCTTCAGAGCCGCCTTCGCTCCCGTCTTTTTTCTCGCCCTTGGCGACCTGCTCGCTATCCTTACGAATACCGGCCTGATCACCTTTTTGAGCTTCGGGGTTTGCCTTCTTGACGATATCTTCGAGTTCTTTTTTGATATCCTCGATAGATTTCTTAGCTTCTTTCAGGTCGTCCAACGCCCCTTTTTCCTTTGGTTCAGCACCTTTGGCGTCTTCCTTGGCGAGTTTGTCGGCGGCATCCTTCATCTTGTCCGCAGCACCGGCCACTTTCTCGCCGGCCTGTTCGGCTTTTTGAGCCTGAGATCCGCCCTGACTCCCGCCTTGGGAACCTTCTTTACCACCTCCTTCAGCCCCTTCCTTACCGCCGCCTTCAGAGCCTTCTTTACCTTGGCCTTCTCCGCCCTCTTTGCCGGCAGCTTCGGCGGCGGCCAGGTCTTTGGCTATTTTTTTGAGGGCCTCACCGATCTGATCGGCTTCGCCTTTAAGTCCCTTTTGCAACTCGGCAGCAGCCTTCGGGTTGCCGGGGTTGCCCTTGGCCATCGCGCTGGTGCCCTGAAGGTGGGCGCCCTGTGCCTGAATCAGGCTCTCGATTTTTTTGCCTAACTCTCCCAAAGCCGCCAAGGCTTGCTGCGCGGCCGCCACCTTGGCGGTCGCATTCAGTGCCTTATTCTCCCGGTTCAGCAAGTCGCCAATCTGTTTTTCGAGTTGGCGGAACCGCTCATACTGCGCCCACATCGTATCGATGTCGGCATCGGAAGCGGTCAGGATTTTGAGCATACCGTCGAGGCTGGAGAGCACCTTCTGGGCGTCGTTCTTCGCATCGCCCAGTTTGCTCTGCCGCAGGGCCTCAATCAGCTTTTCCATGTTGCTGCTGACCAGGTTCTTCTGCGCGGCTTCGAGCGCCTTGCGCAGGCGAGCGGCGTTTTCCGGCTCGGTTTTATCGATCAAATCGGCCAGCCGGAACATGTCCGCCATCAGTGTCTGGAAGCGCTCCTTGACCAGCCGCTGACGGTCGGAGAGGCGTGTGTCCTTGACAGCGTCGGCCGCTTGAGCCGCCGGGCCGATCGCCATCCCCAACACGACCACACCCATCATCGCCACGAACCACTTTTGCATCGCTCGCATGGTCCTTCCTCCTAAATGTCCCGGGTTTAATCGCCCAGGATGGACTTCAGCAATTCTAACCGTTCCTTCTCGATATCCGTCAACAAATCTTCCTGCGCCCGGCGCAGGTCTGCCATGCTGGTGACGATGTTGCGCATCGTCTCAAGCCGCAGCATGTTGTTCAACACCAATTCCATTTCCTTCAACAGGCCGTCGGTCTGCCGTGCCACCAGCGTCAGGGATTTCTTGAGTTCATCGCCCTCGGTTTTGCTGACGGCGACAATCGCATCGGACAGTTTGGGAATCATCGTTAAGGCAATGTTGGACGAGGGGGTAACGATCCCGTTCTTAAGGCGACTCCGCTCATCCTCATCGCCCAGCTTGTTGTTGACCATCTCCTGATAAACCTGCTCTAAGACATCGGCGACATGCCGGATTTCCTGCGATGCGTGCAGCAGCGTCTGGGCCACGGCGACCAGGCGAGCTCGTTCCTCGGTTTCGAGCTTGCCCTTGGACGCGACAATGCGCACGCCGGCATCCAACTCGATTTTCACCTCGTCGCGCACGCGGTCACGGTTGCGGACAAAGTCTTGCCGTTGTTCCACCTGGCGACGAACCAGGTCGGCCAGCAGCTCTTCGGGCTTGACCACGCGCAAGGAGATCGCTTCGGTCTTGCCGATGTTCGGGTCGCCGATATCCTTGAAGTCTTCGGCCTCGACCCGGAACACAAACAGGCTGCCGGGCTGCAGGCCCAAGCCGGTGAGGTCCCAGTTGTGCTCGTGCTCAATGGTGGCGTCGCCATAAGGCAGCTTGAAGTGAATCGTTTCTTCGGGGATAACCGCTTCGCCCAGCAGGAACTTATGCACCAGCCGGGCTTCCTTGATACCGAAATCATCGGCAATCCGGATTGCCATCGGCAAGGTGGCATTGGAGCAGATCATCTCGCCGATGCCCTTAAGGCGGCACGTCACGGTAGGCTCGCGGTCGGGTTCGATTCGAACGGTGAATCGGGTGGGCGGCCGGCTGATCAAGTCCACGGTATCGCGGGTCATCAGGGCCACAGACTTGTTGGTATCCACGCGCAGGGACGTCGTCCAAATTTCATCCACATAGCCGCCCTGTTCGACCTTCTGCTTCAATTCGGCCTGCTCGGCATCGCTGAACCAGAAATTCCGCTCACGCTTATCGGTGATCTTGGTCATCGCCGTCCGGCCCTGTTCATCGCTCGCTTCCAACCACGCGGCCTGGAGTGCTTTGTTGGGCACAGCCGCCACACGAATCACGGTGCCCGGCAAGACTTCCAAGAAGCTCTCCGTCAGTTGCATGGCCTTCGGATCACGCCTGGTATAATGAGGATACACGAGCCAGAACTTTAACTGCATAATTGTCGGGCGTTCGACCAAATCTGTGCGAAGCCATTCGGATTGGGCGTCGCCGCCGTAAACTTTGAACTCCAAAGGCTCCACAACATTGCGAAATCGCGTTTCAAAGCGGTTTTCGCTCAGTTGGCCGGTCCGGGCCAGATTTTCTTCGCCCCGCCGCCCCGTCTCAATATATCGATACTCAATGTACACCCGTTCGGGAATCTCGCCGGACGCCGTAACGGAGACGGCCATCGCGTCACCGCGCGGCAGCACGGGCTTGTAATCCACACGCAGATGCGTACGTTGCGGCCAGGGGATATTCTGAAGCAGGACGTTGCGCTGGAACCAGCGGTTCATCACGTTGACCCCCTGCACCTCGCGGAAGGACATCAGCACAACGCCCAGAGCGCACAACGTGCCGAGCAACATCGCCTTGAAGACGCGCGAGTAATCGATCGTGCGGTTGAGGTCGAGCGGCTCGATGGCGGCCACGGCGTCGGAGCTGACCGCGGACATCATCGCCAGCGACTCTCCGCCCCGCCCGGTCTCGCCGGATTGGAGCCGCTGGGCGAACTGCAACGCGCTGATCACGCGGTCGCCCAATTCCGGGAAGCGGTCTTCGACGGTCTGGGCAATACGCTCGTCGTCCATCGGACGTCGGAGCCGTGCGAGCACAAACCGATAGAGTAAATGGCCCAGCACCCCAAGCCCGACCACCAAGCCTAAGACCCGTGCGGGCCGCCCCAGGCGTTGGAAATAGTCGATGAACAACGATAGGAAGATCAGGCCGACCAGGGCAGCCACCACGTGAGACAGACCTTCGGCGGCCACACAGTGTCGAATGCGGCTCCGATACGCACTCAGCTTCTTAAGAATCGATTGATGCAATGCTTTATTCCTCTCAGGCCAAGTTGGCGCGTTTACGCACCGTCCATTCGATGCCCAGCAACAACACAATCAGGATCAGGGCCAAGGGGTTGGCCCACAGCGAGAAGGAGTCGCCCGGCTCAATAATCTGTTCTTTACGACTCTGGATTCTATCGGGCAGTCCGGCCGCATCCTTGAGTTCGACGAGGCCGCCGCCGTTGGCCTCATCCGTCAATTCGGCAAGGCGGACGGGGTTGGCTTCGGGGTGATCAAACTCGAACTGGGAAGCCACCTCGATATTGGTCGATGTGCCGGGGCCGCCGGCAGCGCCGTCCAAGCGGAGCCGGTAGTACCCGGTTCTGGGGGGCACATAGCGGCCGGTGAACACGCCCTCGGCGTTCATAATCGGGGTGAGCTTCACTTCGGCTCGCACGGGGTTCGTGACGGTCTCACGGGTGCCGCTGGCTTCGATTTCCGCGGCCACCTGCTCCACGCGAACGGTCAGGCTGGGGGTGTCGGTGGAACTTCCCGGGCCCTCGAAAACCTTGGCCGTAATGGCCACGGGGGTTCCGAGCGAGTAGCTCTCGCGGTCGGTCTCCAAGGTAATCGACCGTTGCCCAGCCATCAGCCGGCCCTCGATCAGCGAACGCACCATTTGCGTCCAGAACGTGTCGTAAACGCGCTGACCCACGCGGCGCCAGCGCCAGATTTCGTTGGTGCCCAGGAAGGCGACGCGCCCTTTGCCGGAGAAGCTGGTGACCAGGACGGGCATCGGCTCGCGGCGGTTATCACGGGTGATCATCCGCTGTGGGTGCATCGTTCGCACCAAGACGCTGGCTCCGGGCTTCGCCCCTCTGACGGGGAAGGTCCAGACCGCTCCGGGCAGCGCCTTCCAGAGGTTTTCGGACACTTCGCGGTCGCTTGAGAACCGCAACAGGGGGCTGGCGAGGCCGTCTTCGGTGGGGCCCAGCGGCCAGGTACGGTGTCGGTCCGGCCCGGTACCTCCGACCACCATCTGAGCCGAGTTCAGGTCGAGTTCGACCGGCAGGAGATCGCGCAGCGGGGCGCTGGCGCTGGACGAGAACAGGGCGTAGGAGTGGCGACGCTCTTCCCCGGCAATATAGAGCAAGCCGCCGGCTCGCTCCTGGACGAACTCTTTGAGCAACCGGAACCATTCCACGTCGAAGTCCGTCGGGTCGATATCGAGGAGAATGATGACGTGCGGCCCGTCTTTGTCGTCAAAAAGCTCCGACGGGGTTCGGGGGATTTTCCGAAGCAGCCGGTCGCCGAGTTGCGGATAGCCCGGGGTGGCGCTCTGAAGCCAGCAGCTTAAGACAACGTTCTTGTCCTGGGTCAACAGCGTCCTCAGCAGGCGATATTCCCAGCCCGGCCCTCCGGAGATGAGCAGCACATTGGTCAAGGCCTTGACCACGCGCACCCCGCTGGCGACCGCGATGTTATCGCGCTTGGAATGCTCGTCTTCAAATTCTTCAAAGCGGAGCGTGTAAACATATTCGCCCTCGTCACCCTTCATCGGCGTGTGGCTGATGGCGACGATCTGGCCGGAGGCGTTGGCGGCAATGACCACTTCGTCGCTGGCCACGCTCTCCACCTTGTCTTCGCCCAGTTTCTGTCGGAACAGCTCGATTTTGACCCGCTTGTTGGGATAGCCGGTGCTGGAGACCGAGGCGGAGAACTCCGCCGGGTCGTCAACAAACAGGGTGCGGTTGCACTGCAAACTCTTGTCGACCCGAATGTTCTTTGTTTCGCGCGATTTGGCCAGCCCGATGGGGATACCGAAGACCGGGGCGCCCTCGCGGGAGGCATTCTTTCCGGCGGTAGAAACCAAGTCCAAGTCGGGATGATTGTCCTGGCCGTCGCTCAAGACGATGATGCCTGCCAGAGGCTGCCCGCCGAAGTTTTCAAGAATCTTGTTCAAGCTCTCCCCCAGGAAGGTCCTCGAGTATTTGATTTCCGGTTCAAACGAGCCGTGGCGGAACGGCTTGGGGCCGTCTTCTTCGGTCGTCTCGGTACCTTCCGGCGGGAGTAAGTCCAGGGCAAACAGACGTTCCGTCTGGTCGCCCATGTTATACACGTGAACCGGGTTTTTCCGAGCCAGCCGGTTCAAAAAATCCAGCTTGCTGTTGTTCAGGAGGCCGGAGACAATCGCCTCTCGGGTGATCGCCTGTTCTTTCACCTGATTGGCGTCGATGCCGGTGATCTCGGCAACGGCCTGGGCCGTATCGGCTTCGGTATATCGGTCGTCGATGGTCATGCTCTCTGTGGTATCGACCATCACAATCACCGGCGAAAGCGTTTCACGCAGCTTGGAGACCAACAGGGTTGGCTCGAAGAAGAGCACGAGAGCCAGAAGGATGATCAGGGTACGAATGACCGCAAGCGTCATCCTCTTGCGTGTCGAGGCTGTTTTTCCTTCGCGTCGATAGAGCGAAAAAGTCAGCCAGACCATGCCGGCCACGGCGAGGATGGTCAGCAGCAGGCCCCAGCCTTGGGGTTGGCCCAGCAGTTTGAACTTGACGATATCCGTCGGGTCGATCTTGTCGTAATCAAAGTTCAGCAACCACTTGACGGTGGCATCCCACCAGGTTCCGTCGGTTGCGGCCGCCCACATGTGCGAGAAGTTCATATCTTCAGAGCCTCGTTACTTTGTGTGATGTCCGAATTTCCATCCCAGGAACGATTCCAGGACCAGGCAGATGCCCAGTAAGAACAAGAGGTAGTGCCATAGGTTGACGCGCTCTTCGGGAGCATCTTTCCAGATATCGCCCGCATTACGCCCGTAGGTGATCCCCATGCTTGTGAGTTGTGCCTCAAAGCGCTGCGGATCGGTCGGACGGCGCAAATCGCTGTGCTGCGTGTTGACATTGGCTGAAAAATACTCGACCTCGACGTCGGCTTCGCCCGGCTGAGCGTCAACGGCACGCCGATTGAGCTTGACGGCGTAGATGCCGGCCGTGTCCGTCTGCTTCAGGGTGACGGAAGCCTCGCCGGTCTCATCGACCTCCGCGGCACGCTTCATTGGAGCGCCCTGTTTGGGGGGCTCAATGGCTACGATCATCTCATGTTGTGAGAGGTCCACCTTCCGAACATAGCGCATCCCGGTGGTCAGGTTCCGGCCACCCAGCCCCGGTATGTAGAGGTATTCGACAAGGCTTTTCATCAGCACCGGATAGGTGATGGCGGTGGGCCAGTTGTTCCAGTCGCTATCGGCCGTGGTGGCGACCATAATGACGCGCCCCTTGCCGATTTCGCGCTCGACAATGGCTGGGGTGCGGTCGGCGTCGTTATAGTAAGCGACCTCGTTGAACCGCGCGGCCTTCGGGTCTCCCGGAATGCGCATCTCAAAATAGCGATAGAAGCGCGCTCCGCCGATAATGACGGAGAGTTCCGGGGGAAACACGGCCATCACCGGGTGCGACATGTATTCCGAACTGAGCCGGACGAATTTGCCGCCGCCATCGACGCGCAGGGCATCTTCGGCATTGCCTACGGCACGCTCCAAAGCACAGGGGGCGATGCCCCTGCCCTCGTCATAGAACACTCGGTTGAAGGTGATCGGATCAATCTTGTCGCCGGGGAAGATGACTACCCCGCCGCCTTCCTGGACGAATTCGAGCAGGTTTTTCTGGATTTCCGGCGAGACCTGAGCCACATTGGCCAGGAATATCACGCGCGCCTTGTTGAGGAGCGGCGGGGTGAACGTTTCGGCGCTGACCGTGGTCGGCTCGATGCCAAACGTCTTGCGGCGAGTGGGCCGCAAGGCCACGCCCAGCGCGAACGTATCGGATTCCGACCGCTTGGGCTTCATATCGCCGTCCACCAGCAACACCGGGATGCCGTCCGTCGCCCGGAAGGCCAAGTGACGGGCGTTATCGGCAGGGAGCGCATCGCTTCCGACCTCAGCGGTAACCGCATAGGCCCCGGGGGTGCGGAATTGATAGGACAACTTTTCTTCCACCTGCTCACCGGCCGGGATATTGGCAATGTTGCGCGTCGGCAGCGTCTGGGCCCCGGTTTCGGAAGAAACCACGGTGAACTTAAGCGGCAGGTTGGAGACCGGATCGGGGCCGAAGTTGCGAATTATCGTGGTGAATTCCTCGACGGCACCGATTTGAATCGATTTCTTGGAGGGCTCCAGGCCGACCACGGCGGTGTTGGCGAAGTCCTGACCATCGGTCGGTCCAACGTCCAGAATATAGATGCGAACCCCCTGCCCTTTCGCCTCGGTCAACACGCGCTTCAGGGCCTCGGTCTGCGGTTCGTTGAGCCGCCAGTTGGCCAATCGGCAATCGGTCACCAGCACCAGGGCCTTGTTGGCGTTCTGTTTTCCGCTCAACACGGTGAGGCCGTGGTCCAGCAGGTCGACCGGGTCATAGACCAGATCGGAGGCATCGAAGTGATCCACCCGCCGGGCGATGCGGTCGGCCGCCTCGCGCTCCATCTGTTCCAAGCTGAAGGATCTCCGCCCGTCATCGCCGGTGACGGTGATGGTGAACGAGTCCTTGGGGCTGGCCCCGAGCACCTTTTTGAGCAGTTCTTTCGATTGTTCCTTGGCTCGCTCGAAGCACACGCCCTCACTGCCGGCTTGCCCGGAGGTGAAGGAATCGTCGAGCACCACCACCCAGTCGGTGGTGGTACCCGGCAGCACACCGCCACCGCCGCCCTGGAAGAACATCTTGGAAAGGGCCAGCACCAACAGCAGGATGATCAGGCAGCGCAGGGCAAGCAGGAGCAGTTGCTCGATGGTGACACGGCGCTTGTTCTGCTTCATGGCCTGCAACAGCCACTCCATCGCCGCCCAGTCGACAACCACGAACCGTCGCCGGTTCAGCAGGTGGATAATGATCGGCACCGAAATGAGGCCGGCGCCCCACAGCAGAGCCGAGTTAATAAACGAGAAAGGCACCTATCGAACTCCTTATTTCTTGGACCGGGCGGCCAGGAAGCTGGACAACGCGGCGTCGAGGTGATCGGTGTTCTTCAACTGGATGAATTCGACGTTGTTGGCAATACAACGCCGACGCAGCTCGGTGTTGAAGCGATTGAACGCCTGAAGATAGGCCTCGCGCAACGCCCGGGGCTCAATCATCAGTTCGGGATACTCTTCCAGCCCCCGAAACAGCGTGTTCTGCTGGAACGGGAAGGTGAGTTCATACTCATCGAGCACCTGCATCACGATGACATCGTGGCGCTTGTGTCGCAGATGCTGGATACCGCGGATCACGTCGTCGGGCGAGACAAACAGGTCGCTGATGATGATGATCACACCGCGGCGGCTCACCTTTTCGGCGAGTCCGTGCAGGATATGCTCCATCTGGGTCTTGCGTTCTTGCGACGCGCTCACCACCTCGCTGAGCATGGTCTTGATATGGTTCGGGTGGCCGCTGGGCGGCACATAGCTCCGAATGTCCGTATCGAACAAGGTCATTGAGACCGAGTCCTGCTGTTTGAGCAGCAGAAAGGCCAGCGAGCCGGCCACGCAGGCCGCGTAGTCGAACTTGGTCATGTTGCCCGGCGACCCGTAGCGCATCGACTCGCTCTGATCCAGCAGGATGTAGCTGCGGAGGTTGGTCTCCTCTTCATACTGCTTGATGTAGAAGCGGTCGGACTTGGACCACACCTTCCAGTCGATGTGGCGGATGTCGTCGCCGGGTACATATTCACGGTGCTGGGCAAACTCGACGCTGAACCCATGGAACGGGCTTTTGTGCATACCCGAAATAAAGCCTTCCACAATCAGCCGGGCCTTGAGGTCCAGCCGACTGATCTTGACCAGCGTCTTCGGGTCGAGGTATTTGCGATAGTCTTCAGCCACAGTGCTTTCCTGTCTTTAAGGCTCGAGGTCCGGGATCAGGACTTGAAGGTCGTCTCCAGCTTTTCGTCCTTCGACAGGGCCTCTTCGTTGGCGGGCGTGCATTCGATAAGCTTCTGCACGATCACATCCGGCGTGATGCCCTCGCTGTCGGCATTGAAATTGGTAATCACGCGATGGCGCAGCACCGGGGCCGCGACGCGCTGGATGTCTTCGGTCGAGGCGTAGTAGCGGCCCTGCAACACGGCATTGGCCCGTGCTCCGAGCACGAGGTATTGGCAGGCGCGCGGGCCGGCACCCCAGCTCACGTAATCCCGGATAAAGTCGGGGATGCCTTCCTTCTCCAGCACGCGGGTCTTGCGCACCAGCTTCATCGCATAATGCACCACGTGGGGAGCCACCGGAACACGGCGAACGATCTGCTGCAAGGCGAGGATGTCCTCACCGCTCAACACTTGCGCCACATCGGCGTCTTCGATGGTGGACATGTTCTCGACAATACTGAACTCTTCTTCCCAACTGGGATAATCGACGAAGACCTTGAACATGAAGCGGTCCTGCTGGGCTTCGGGCAGCGGGTAGGTGCCTTCCTGCTCGATGGGGTTCTGCGTGGCCAGCACGAAGAAGGGCGGGGCCAAGGCGTGCCGGTCGCCGCCGATGGTCACCTGCCGTTCCTGCATCGCCTCCAGCAACGCGGCCTGCGTCTTCGGCGGCGTTCGGTTGATTTCGTCCGCCAGAATGATATTGGCGAAGATCGGGCCGGGCAGGAACTTGAACTCACGCCGACCGGTCGACTTGTCTTCCTGGATCACCTCGGTCCCGGTGATATCGGAAGGCATCAGGTCGGGCGTGAACTGAATGCGATTGAAGTTCAGCGAGAGCGACCGGGACAAGGTGCTGATCAACAGCGTCTTGGCCAGGCCCGGCACCCCTTCCAGGATGCAGTGTCCGCGCGATACAATGGCGATCAACAACTCGTCGATCACCTGGTCCATTCCCACGATCACCTTCGCCAGTTCCTTGCGAACGGTCCCGTAGGACGTCTTCATCTGCTCGACTGCCTTCAAATCTTCCTGCGAGAGTTCCAACCGCGCTTCCGACATTGTGTTCTCCTTCTCTAAGTGCTGGGCCTCATAGACCCGGTTAAATGCCTACCTCTGAACCACTGTGTAATACCCATAGGGCAGTTGCAAAATAGTCAAGGCGATGGCGGTGCCATAGGCCACACCGACATTATCACCATTCCAAGCCCCGTTGTCCATCTGGGCCTTAATCAGAAAATCACGAATTTGCGGATAATACTTATTCCATTCCGAGCCACCGTCC
This sequence comes from uncultured Planctomycetota bacterium, assembly GCA_964490295.1. Classification (GTDB taxonomy): domain Bacteria; phylum Planctomycetota; class PUPC01; order PUPC01; family PUPC01; genus CAZBCO01. Next base: position 3,725 of record CAZBCO010000367.1, on the reverse strand, counting down.
TGATACATCGCTTCCGCCAGATAAAGATGGGTGTAGTAAAAATGCCCCGAGGTCCGACCGCCCTGCCCCATCATGGATTTCCAGTTCTTCAAGCAATAGTTCCGGACGGCTCGGTGCAGGGCGGTGCCATACCGCCCGGCGCTGTTCAGGCAAGTCCACGCGGCGGCGGTCAGCGCCGGCCGGCTGGAGCCGTGCCCGCCGCGCATCGTCGCGGCCGAGTAGGCGATGCCGCCGTCGGCACATTTCGTCCTCTCCAGATAGCCGAACGACCTGTCCAGCATCGATTTGTTGACCTGAACGCCCGCGTTCTGTGTGGCCCGCATCGCCTGCACCTGGGTGACGGTCACGGACCCCTCGTCTGATTGGCCCGAAGGCGTATAAATCCAGCCGCCGAGCTTGCTCTGCGAGCCTTCCATCAATTTCATCGCCCGCTGCAAGGCCACCCGAATCCGGTTCTCCAGATTCTTATCGCCGCATTCTCCCAGGGCCTCGGCCAGGAACAGGGTGCTGAAGCCGTGCCCGTACATCGAGCGTGATTCCTCGCCGCGTGAGCAGATCAGCCCGGTCGCCGGGTTTTGCTGCGAGAGCACCCAATAAACCGCCCGGCGAACGTTCTGGGCATACGGCCCGCGCGTCGGTGTGCTGCCGCTGGCCAACAGGGCCACACCGGCCAGACCGGTCATCGCGGCCTCATAGCTTCCGCCGTAGCCGGAGCCACCGGACCACGAGCCGCGCTTATGTTGGGAGTTGGCCAGAAAGGCCAGCCCGCGTTTGATCGAAAGCTCTGCCTGAGCCGTCACCATCGGCGGCCGCGCTCCCGCGGCCCGCACCGGGGCGGCGGCCAAACCCAGAGCCAGAATTCCCAACAGCAACACTTTACTCCATCGCTTCATCGCCTTATCTCCATGCTCCCCACCCTACGGTACAAGATGATCATGGCTTATCGCCTCCTTCAGAGGCGGTGGCGTAACACCGGATTCCGTCACCCGTCGGCACCAGTAATCTGCCGTCGGAGGTGAGGTTCAAGCTGAGGCTTTGCCGTATTATATAGTGGGAGTGGCGTCCCGTCAAAGTGGGCAAACTGTCGACCAGAACCTCGGAACCATTGGCCACGTTGGTCACGCGCAATGAGTTTTGCGACCGCCCCATGCTGTTCTCAGAGGTGAGTGTGATCAGGTGCTCGGCGGCCGAGGCCGCTGCCAGCAGTTGGACCTGCTTGAAGACGCGGCGGTTCTTCACGGCCGCCGGCGGTGGGTTGGGCAGTTTAATCCGGTGCTCGCCCATCTTTTTTCCGGAGGGGATGTCAAGAACGTGGGTAGTCTGGTCGGTCAGGCTGTTAAAAACCCGCCCCTCACGTCGCATCACCCGCTTCATTATTGGAATCAATACGCGGTTTTGCGTGAACAAGGGCGGGGCATTGGGATTCTCCGTGTCGAAGCCGCCCTTGGCATCCCGTTTATGCCGCGTCGCGCAATAAGTCCATTTCCGCTTGCCGGTGTTTCCGTCAAGCATGGTCAGATGGTGACCAAACACCAGCGGCTTACCACTTCGGTTGTAGCACATCACCGAGACGTGACCGTCGGCCAGCACGTTCACCGCCCATGTTTGCTGGTTGTTGATCGTGCTGATATTTTTAGCGTGCCACACCCGCCGGAAATCGGCGACGTTGTGACTGGACAGAGAAAGCCCGTCACTAACCAGAATCCGCCCACGGGCCTTGTCAAACGCCGGGGGTTGTTGAAAGGTCCCAGGAAGCGGCTTCCGGTACAAGCGTCGTCCGTCCATTATATTGTAAGCGTGAATCTCACCGGGGTTAACGCTGGCCGTAACCACCACGTCGCCCATCAAACCAATCGCTCCCGCTGCAAACCCCGGTTGTTTAACGCGCCAGAGTTCCTGGCCGGTGACCGCATCCAGCGCCACCAAGGTGCCATCCGGAATCAAATAGAAAAACCGACCGGCATCCGACGCAAACGTCGGTCGAGGGTTGATCGCATTTCGAATCCTATAATCCATCTGAATGTTGCCAAACCAGAGCGTGGGCTGCGACCCCGCCGGCCGCTCCCACGAGACCGACCACAGCTTCCGCCCGGTCAGCAAATCCAACGCCTGAATACCCTCCGGATGGGCCAGGGCCGCAATCCCCCCCGAGCAGAGAACCAGATGCTGTTGCTGTTGCTGTTGCCGGCTCCAGATCGACCTGCCCTGTTCGAGGTCGTCCATGCTGGTATCGACCGAGACCTTGGTTTGCCACAGGGTCTCGCCTGTCGCGGTGCTGAACGCCCGTACATAGCTGCCGCGATACACCATCATCCCCGTCGCGCTTCTTTGCATATTCATGTCGAGAGCCAAGCCGATCCCTCGGTCGAAGCAGCTCTCTTCAGATATCACCCGGGCTAGAACTTCGCCTCCCTTGCCGCTTTGCCAAGCCGTCTTCAACGGCTCGCCCAATACCGGAAGCGGCCGGCTTAATACGGCCAGAGCCTTGGCGTAATCCGGACGCTTTAACATCGCAGCGGCCCACTCCGTGCCGCGCCACTCCTGCCCTTCCCAAGGGACCATCACGTCCGGATGACGCTTGATTATATCTTGAAGCGTCAAGGCTCCCAGCCGATACCGCCGACTCGATTCACAGTTCCGAAGCAACATCGCGTACGTCTCGCCCAGCAGCTCCGAATGAGGATAGCGATAGATGATACTTTGCAAGAGCACTTGGGCACGGAGTTCACCATGCGGCTGGGGCGTGATGATCCGAGCCATCTCATAGAAACAGTTGTCGGCCAACGAACTGTGCGGATGCCGAATTTGCAAGTCTCGCAGGCTATCGAAATCCTTGGCTTCGACGAGCTTATCGATATCCGGCTTCAACGCGGCGTCCACACGGGCGTAAACGCCCACACCCTGTTGGGCCACCAAGCCGCCGATTCGAGCTTGGGCAATGACATCGACCGGCGTGGTCGTCTCATCATCCGATAGCTGCTTTCCCGCCATGTGTTGTACGATATTTAAATAGGCATCCACCGCGTCCTGGTATCGGCCTTCCGCGACAAGGGCTTCCCCCCGCCCCAGATGCCAGCGAAGCGTGGCCCGCTCCTCGAAAATATAGGGCTTGGCTTGATCGATATGAGCCACCGCTTTGTTGGCTTCGGCTTGAGCCAGTTTCAGCCGGGTCTCAAACATCGACCGTTTCAGCCGCCTCGCCAGAACTTTGTCCGCCGGGCGTTGCTTGGCCAGCCGCCGCTCGGCCAATTGCAAATCGGTGAGCGCCTTATGCAACGTGGCGCCCCGCTCCGTGCGGTCGGACAACGTGCCCGCGTGCAGATAGGAGAGGTCGGCCCGATCCAGCAGTTCCTTAACGACGGTGGGGGCGGCCTCTATCAAGGAGGTCAAATAGGTGTAGGTTTCACCATAGGAAAAATAGCCACTGACGTAGGCAATGTTGGCCGCGATCATCCGCCCTTCATAGGCCACAATGTTGCCCATCACCAACTTGTCATTGCCTCCCGCCACCGGCTTGATCTCTCGGACCACCGGGCCCGCCAGTGTCAGCGAACAAATCGCCCCGGCGGTCGGAATCACCAGGGCGGATTCGGTCAGCATCGGCATGCCCTGAATCTCGAACGGCGTCGGGGCCATCCAGTGCATCCATCCGGTATGCACATCCACCGCGGCAGTTTCCTGACCGACCAGATAGGCTACGCCGTCGCGAACCCCGGCGAAGTGCG
>CAZBCO010000366.1:0-3762 GCA_964490295.1 uncultured Planctomycetota bacterium | reverse complement strand
GGCAGCAGGTAGCTGCTCTCGGTCCATTCGTTCCAACTGTTGACGGTGACCAGCGGGGGCAGGTCGGGGCGGGCGTCGAGGAAGGCTTTGGCCTTGCGCAGGTAGTCGGAGAAGCGCTCGGGCGTTTCGCCGGTAATCAGGCCGTGCTGCTGGACAAAGCGGGGGTTGTTGTCCCAACCGATGGAGACGTGGGGGAAGAACATCGGGAACTCCCTGGCAAGGTCTTCCCAGTCGGCGGTGGCCTGCTCGGCCCAGGGGAGGTAATCGCCCACCGCTCGGGCGCAGTGGCACCATTGATAGCGCGTGACGCTGTCGAATCCGAGCCGCTTGACCGCCTCGCGGGGGCCGACGCTGAGCTCGGGGCAGCGGTCGAGTATCTCTTTGGGGACGCCCTCGATGAGCGTGTTCTGGAGGTGGAGGCCGGGCAGCCCGGCCTGCCGGGCGCGGTCGCGCATCCAGTCCAGCGCATCGCGGGCCGCGTCCACGCCGCCCAACCCGTCGATGAAGGTGGGCAGGTGGTAGAGGCAGAAGACCGGCTTGTCGTCGATGCGATAGTAGGCGTCATGTCCGAAGTAGCGGTCGATGAGGCGGTCGGCAACGCGCTCGAACACGGCCCGGTCAACGGCTCCGGGCCAGTAGAGGGTGCGGTCGTCGGTGCGGGGGTCCCACGCGGCGGTGGCGTCGTGGTTGGCCCACATGATATAGAACTTCATCCCGGTGCCTGGCAATGCGGGCAGCAGGCCGTCGTTGAGGCAGCGTTCGAGGAAGGGCTGGTCGTCGTACCAATACCAGTCCATGATGAAGACGTTGACGCCGTATTGAAGGGCAAGCTCGATCTCGCGGGCCATCACCTGGGGGTCGGCCTCGTCGAGGTATCCCCACAGCGGGCGTCGGGGCTGACGGTGCCCGTCGAACTTGGGGCGGGCGTTGCGGACCGTCTGCCACTCGCCGTCGCCCTCGGTCCAGATATGGGCCATGCGCGGCTCGTGGTGAAAAGACGGCCAGAGGTAGGCGGCGACGTCGTAACGGCTCATCAGGGTCCCTTTCTCGGTTGCGGGTTGCAGGTCAGCGCAGCTTGCCGAAGTCGCCTTCGAGCAGCGCGCGCTTCATCTCCATATAGATGCGGAAGTTGTCCCACGAGACATCCGGCGGGACGGTGTGGTCGATGGTGGGGATAAAGCCGCCCTCTTCGATGAGCGGGATCAGCTCGGCGAGGTGTTCGCGGATCGCCTCGCGGCCCAGGGGGAGCACGCGCTTATCGACGCCGCCCCAGAGGCGCAGGTCGCGCCCGAACTCGCGCCGCCAGACGTTCGGGTCGGTGCCCGAAGCCCGCTCGATCGGCCAGATCGTGTCCACCCCGCCATCCAGCAGCAGCGGGATGAGCACCGTCGGGTCGCCGTCGGTATCCACCGCGATATAGCGCGTGCCGTGCTTGCGGAAGAAGGCGCAGACCCGCTTGAGGTGCGGCAGGATGAACTCGCGGAAGGTGTTGGGCGAGAGCAGCGGGCCGGTCTTCATCGACATGTCTTCGTTCAGCACGAAGCCATCGACCGAAATCTTCTCCAGCACCGGGCGGCTGGTCTCGATGATGAAATCGGCGAAGCACTCCATCATCTCGTGAATCAGGTCGGGATAGTCGTACCAGGCGTAAGAGAGGCGCTCAGTGCCCATCCACTCGCGCGCCCGCCAATAGAAGCCCCGGGCCGCGCAGTTCTGCCCCAGCACCAGCGGGTGCTCGCGCGTCTTCCAGCGGGCGATGCTCTCGTCCAGGTCGGCCGGGTAGCGCTCCGGAATGGCCGCGACCAGCCGCCGCTTGATGTCCGCGAAGTCTTCGGGCTGCTTCACCGGGAAATCGATATACTCGTCCATCGACATCCGCTGCCCGTTGACCGTGCCCCCCTTGAGAGCACGGGTGAGGATGCCCCGGGAGTTGCGGCGGATGAGGTAGCGATCGGTCTCCTCGATGACCTCCTCCTCAAACGGAGGTATCATGTTGTAGTTGACGTTGATGTACTCGCGGCGGTCGAGGCCCAGGGCCGGCTCGTTGTGGAACCAGCCCCACCCGAAGCCCGCCACCGCGTCGGGAGCTTCCTCCTGCCAGCGGGCGCGCGTCTGCGCCCAGACCCCCAGCTCGTGGTTCGGCCGACGGTCCGCCGGCCGATATTCCATACAAGCAACAAAGCGCTCCAACTCGTTCATAACGAATTCCTACTCGTGCCCGTACTCGTACTCGTACTCGTACTCGTGCTCGTGCTCGTGCTCATGCTCATGCTCGTGCTCGCACCTCCAGGATTAGAACAGCCCGACGACCTTGCCGTTGTCGTCGATATCGATGGACTGGAACGCCGGGGTGACGGGCAGGCCGGGCATGGTGCGCATCTCGCCACAGATCGGATAGAGGAACCCGGCGCCGACCGAGGCGCGGATGTCGCGCACCTGGAGCGTCCACCCGGTCGGGGCGCCCTTGAGCTGCGGGTCGTCGGACAGCGAGAGGTGGGTCTTGGCCATGCACACCGGGAAGCGCGCCCAGCCGAGGTCTTCGAACCGCTTGATCTTCTTGTCGGCCTCGAACGAGTATTTCACCGCGGCGGCCCCGTAAATCTCGCGGGCGACGGTCTCGATCTTGGTCTTGACCGGGGCGTCGTCGGCGTAGAGCAGCTTGAATGACGACGGCTTCTCGCAAGCGGCGACCACCGCCTCGGCCAGCTCCGCCGCGCCCTCGCCGCCCCGCGCCCAGACGGTGGACTCGTGGGCGCTGGCCGCCCCGGCCACCAGCCCGGCCTCCTTCACCACCTCGATCTCGGCGTCGGTATCGCCCTCGAACCGGTTGACCGCGACCACCACGTTCACGCCGAACTTGCGGGCGTTCTCGATGTGCTTCTGCAGGTTGCACACGCCCTTGCGAAGCAGGCCGAGGTTCTCCTCGGTGTAGGCCCGGTGCAGTCGGCGGCCGGGCGAGACCTTCGGCCCGCCGCCGTGCATCTTCAACGCCCGAATGGTCGCCACCATCACCACACAATGCGGGCGCAGGCCCGACTGGCGGCACTTGATGTTGAAGAACTTCTCCATCCCGCAGTCCGCCCCGAACCCGCTCTCGGTGACCACGTAGTCGGCCAGCCGCAGGGCCATGTCGTCGGCGATGATCGAGCTGTTGCCGTGGGCGATGTTGGCAAAGGGGCCGGCGTGGACGAAGGCGGGCGAGTGTTCCAGCGTCTGCATCAGCGTGGGCTTGAGAGCGTCCTGCATCAGCACGGTCATCGCCCCGGCGCAGCCGATGTCCTCGGCGGTGAGCGGCTGCCCGTCGCGGTCGAACGCAAAGACGATGCGGCCGATACGCTCGCGCAGGTCTTTCAGGTCGCGGGCCAGGGCGAGGATGGCCATCACCTCGCTGGCCACGGTGATGTCGAACCCGGTCTCGCGCGGCCAACCGTCGGTCGCGTCGCCCAAGCCGACGATCACCTTGCGCAGCGCGCGGTCGCAGACATCGACCACCCGGTTCCACATCACGGTGTAGGCGTCGATGTTCAGCCGCTTGAGGCCGCGGGCCTTCAGCTTCTTGCGATCGAGGTTCGACTCGTGCAGGATGCGGGCGTCAATCGCCGCGGCCAGCAGATTGTGGGCCGAGCCGACCGCGTGGATATCGCCGGTGAGGTGCAGGTTGAAGTCTTCCATCGGCACCACCTGCGCGTAGCCGCCGCCGGCCGCGCCGCCCTTGATCCCGAAGGTCGGCCCCTGCGACGGCTGCCGGATGCAGGTGCAGAC
>CAZBCO010000365.1:0-5133 GCA_964490295.1 uncultured Planctomycetota bacterium | reverse complement strand
GAAATCAACATTGCCCAAACCGGCGGCGGCGGTTATGATAACCCCCCGAATGAGGCTATCTTTGGAGGAACGGTATGCGTATCGTATGTCTGGACGGATACACGCTGAACCCCGGGGACAATCCCTGGGACGCGGTGGAGAGCCAGGGGGCCTTCACCGTTTATGACCGCACGCCCGCCGACCGGATTCTCGAACGGGCGAAGGACGCCGACGTGCTGCTCACCAATAAGACCCCGCTGACCGCCGAGACACTGGCCCAACTGCCCAAGCTCCGGTTCATCTCGGTGCTGGCCACCGGCTACAACGTGGTCGATGTCGCCGCGGCGCGGGAGCGCGGCATCCCGGTCTCCAACGTCCCCATCTACGGCACCAACGCCGTGGCCCAATATGTCTTCGCCGTGCTGCTGGAGCTGTGCCACCACGTCGCGTTGCACAGCGACGCGGTCAAGGCGGGCGAATGGACCGCCTGCCCGGACTTCTGCTTCTGGAAGACCCCGCTGATCGAGCTGGACGGGTTGACGATGGGCATCGTGGGCTTCGGCCGCATCGGCCGCCGCACGGCCGAGCTGGCCCATGCCTTCGGCATGCGGATCATCGCCCACGACGTGGTGCAGAGCAACGCGCCGGACTATCCGGGCTTCGCCTGGAAGAGCGTCGAGCAGGTCTTCGCCGAGGCCGACGTGGTCAGTCTGCATTGCCCGCAGACCGCGGAGAACACCGGGATGGTCAACGCGGCGTTGCTGGCCCGGATGCAGCCGACCGCCTTCTTCATCAACGCGGCGCGCGGCGGCCTGGTGGTCGAGCCGGACCTGGCCGACGCACTGCATCGCGGCACGCTGGCCGGCGCGGCGGTCGATGTCTGCGCCACCGAGCCGATCGCCTCGGACAGCCCCCTGCTCACCGCATCGAACCTGATCATCACCCCGCACATCGCCTGGGCCGCGTTGGCCGCCCGCAAGCGATTGATGAAGACCACCGCCGAGAACATCGCGGCCTTCGTCGCGGGCCAACCGCAGCATGTGGTCAACTGACTTTTCAAGGAGTACATGGTGGATTTCGCACAACGTATCGATCATCTGGGCACCGAAACTGCCTTTGCGGTCTCGGCCGAGGCCGCGGCCCATGCGGCTCAGGGCCACACGGTCTATCCCTTTCACCTCGGCGACATGAACCTCCGCACGCCGGAGAACATCATTGAGGCGGCGCATCAGGCGATGCTCGACGGCAAGACCGGCTATTGCCCCAACACCGGCATCCCGGCGCTGCGCGAGGCGCTCGCCGCCGACATCAGCCGCTCGCACGGCGTGCCCTACACCATGGAGAACGTCTGCATCCAGCCCGGCGGCAAGCCGATCATCCCCAAGTTCATCCAGGCCCTGATGAACCCCGGCGACCGCGTGCTCTACCCCAACCCCGGCTATCCGATTTACGAGTCGCAGATCGAGTTCCACGGCGGCGTGGCCGTCCCTTATGGGTATCAGGAGGGCACGGGCAACTTCGCCCTGCGCTTCGACCAGTTGCGCGACGAGATCACCGAGCGCACCCGCCTGCTGGTGTTCAACTCGCCGCAGAACCCGATGGCCGCGGAGTCCTCGGACGAGGAGCTCCGGGAGCTGGCCGACCTGGTGCTGGAGCACAACCTCTTCGTGCTGTGCGACGAGGCGTATTTCGACATCCGCTACTCCGGCACCACCCGGTCGCTCGCCTCGCTGCCCGGGATGCGGGAGCGCTGCCTGATTCTCTACACCTTCTCGAAGCGCTTTGCGATGACCGGTTGGCGGCTGGGCGCGGCCATCGGCCCCAGGGACGTGATTGACGTGATCGCCAAGCTCAGTGTTAACGACGAGTCCTGCTCCAACCACTTCATCCAATACGCCGCCATCGAGGGCCTCACCGGCGACCAGGCCCCCGTCCGGGCGATTCTGGACACGCTCAAGCAGCGGCGCGACTTGGCCGTCGAGAGGCTCAACGCCATCCGAGGCTTCCGCTGCTTCAAGCCCGAATCCACCTTCTACCTCTTCCCCAACGTCACCGAGGCGATGGAGCGGATGGGCATCGACGACTACGAGACCTTCCGCCGCCGCGCCCTGCACGAGACCGGCGTCTCGTTCTGCACCCGGATGCACTTCGGCCGCCCGGCCCCCCACGAGCCGGAGCGTTACATCCGCCTGGCCTACTCCGGCATCGACACCGACCAGATCGAGGAGGGGCTGACCAAGCTCAAGGCGTTTATCGAGGCCTGACCCGCCCCGGTGCAGCGCGGATGTGAGGATTGTTGGTTGACAGGTGTGAAAAGCTGATGTATTCTTCGTATAGTGGAGTCAGATGTTGTTTCGGTGGTCGGCAGGGGAAAGGAGGCCAGGGATGATGGGTAAGACATGGATTGGCGTGTGGATGGTTTCGGTGGTTCTGGCGCTGGCGGTGGGGTGCAGCTCGTCGTCGGGCGTGCGGGTGGAAGACCCCGACGTGCCGGTGCTTGAAAAGGTCGAGGTGCTCAGTGAGGCGACACCGCCGGAGTGGGTGCTGGCCCCGAACAAGTATCGGGACGCGAAGAAGGACTATGAGTATTTCCGGGGCATCGGCTTCCCCCGGCAGACGCTGGTCTTTGCGACGGAGTCGGCGTCCGAGAACGCCTACTCGAACATCGCCCGCTACATCGGCCAGGTCGTCGCGGTCAAGTGGCAGAGCGCCGGCGAGGCCAAGAACCTCCACGGCCAGCAGTCCATCGAGACCGTGGTCGAGGAGTTCGTCAAGAAGACCATCGCCATCGCCCGCGTCAAGAACGCCCGGCTGGTCGAGTCGCACATCGAGCGCGTCAGCGCCTTCCACAACAACACCCAGGTGCTGATGAACCGCGTGTACCAGCTCTATGAAGTCCCCACCAGCGCCCTGGTGGAGACCGCCCGGAATACCGCCGCGGCGGCCGCGGAAGAGATTCAGAGCGAGCGCGACGCCATCCGCAAGCAGCAGCTTCAAAAGCTGGAAGAGATGCTCAAGAATCTGTCCCCGGACGATTTCTCGCTCTAGGCCGTTCGCGGGTCGTCGAGGACGCTTGGTTGCCGCCGCTCCCGGCGGCTGGGAGGTGCTTTCTGTGAAAACGCTCATCATCATGCTGGCCGCCCTGGTGGCGTTGGCCGGGCCGGGGTGCAGCCGCACGCCGGAAATCCGCTCGTACCGCACGATCCACGTGTTCCCCGAACAGGAGAACACCTTTGAGGAAGACGTCAGCGCGCGCAAGGGCCATCCCGCCCCGCCCGCCTGGCTGTATAAGCCCGGCCAGTATGCGGGCGCCCGGCCCGGCAGCCTCTATTTCGCGGGCATCAGCCTGCCCAAGGACTCGCTTCAGGCGGCGCGGGACAGCGCGATGGAAGACGCCCACCGCCAGATCGTGCGCTACCTGGGCACCACCGTCGGCCTGCGCAGCGACCGCACCGGCACGGCCGTCGGCGACACCCGAGGCGGCAGCTATGAGGCCGTCACCGACCGGGTCTTCTCCACCGCCGTCGCCGACCACACCGTCAAGGGCGTGGTGGTGCGCGACGCCTATTACACCGCCGGCGAGATGGTCCGCGACATCGCCAAGCAGCGCGTCCACTTCGCCTACCTCCTCGTCGAGTTCGGCTCCCAGCAGGCCGGCGAGGTGGTCAAGGCCGCCGAGAGCATCGCCGAACAAGAGATTCAAACCCTGGAACAGAAGCAGGAAGCGGCCCCGGACAAGCAGCTTGAGGACCGCGACGCCGTCCGGCTCGACAGCCTGCGCCGACTGGAAAAGAAACTGGAGAGCTTGAGCGCCGACGACTTCTCCCTGTGAGCCGCCCCCCGCTCACCGGGACCGACCGCCCTCGGCCAGGCCGATAATGACCTCAGCCGCCCCCAACCCGCGAGCCGTCGTCCGGCGCATGGTCGCCGCCCTCGAACGCCGCTTCGGCGAACCCGCCGTGCGCCGCGACCTCGACCTCATCGGCTCGTTCATCCTCACCAGCCTCTCGCAGCACACCAGCGACCTCAACGCCGAACGCGCCTACGCCGAGCTGATCCGCCGCTTCCCCATCTGGGACGCCCTGGCTCAGGCATCCACCCGGCAGATCATCGCCGCCATCCGCTCCGCCGGACTCGCCAACCAGAAAGGCCCCCGTATCCGCGCCTTCGTCCGATGGGTGCATGAGCAGTTCGGCGACTACGACCTCTCCGCGCTCCACGCGATGACCGACCGCGAGATCGTGGAGACGATGACCCAGGTCAACGGCATCGGCATCAAGACCGTCTCGGTGGTGATGCTCTTCTCCATGGGGCGCGATGTCTTCCCGGTGGACACCCACGTCCATCGCATCTGCCGCCGTGTCGGCGTGGTGCCCGACCGCGCCACCGCCGAGCAGACCCATCACCGGATGGCCGCCCTGGTGCCCAGGGGCAAATCGATGTCGTTGCACGTCAACCTCCTGCGTCTGGGCCGCACCTTGTGCACCGCCCGCCGCCCCCAGTGCCCCGAATGCCCCCTCCACAAGTTCTGCGCCTACGCCCTCGCCGCAGGCTCCTCCGTGATTAACTGAATGCACGGGGTTCTTCCGTGGCACGGCCGTCCCGGCCGTGATTAAACTGAATGCACGGGCGTCTCGCCCGCGCGACTGATTTGATTTCACGGGTGGGACGCCCGTGCCACAAGAGGCCATGCCACGGAAGCCCACAGCAGGGACGCCCGTGCCACGAACAGCCCTGCCTTAGAAAACCGCGCAGACGGCGCTTGATTGCCCGGCCCCGGCGGGGTATCTTGACAGACATGACGATTTCCGAATTCATCGCCAAATGGCGCCGGGTTCTTCCGTAGTATGGCCGTCCCGGCCGTGATTAGCTGAATGCACGGGCTTTTTCCGTGGCACGGCCGTCCAGGCCGTGATTAAATTGAATGCACGGGCGTTTCGCCCGTGCGACTGATTTGATTTCACGGGCGGGACGCCCGTGCCACAAGAGGCTGTGCCACAAGAAGCTGTGCCACGGGAGGCCGCGGGGAGCGTTTGGGTGTTTTTTTTGGGGCGTTTTTTTTTGATGGGAGGTGTACGATGGCGATGCATGAGGCGATGTATTATGAAAAGTTGGACCAGGGGCGGGTGCGGTGTCGGCTGTGTCCGCACCGCT
>CAZBCO010000364.1:0-5689 GCA_964490295.1 uncultured Planctomycetota bacterium | reverse complement strand
AACGGAATCTTCGCGTGAATGGCCACCTGCCGCACGGCTATCTCCACACGACCGGAGACGGTGAGACCCTGGGCATGCAACGAGAACACCGCCCCGGCGTGGTTCCAGGCGACATCCACCTGCTGCACCTCGCTGCGATGCTGCTCGACCAGCGAATCGAACCAGGAACGCACCCGTTCCGTGGCGGCCTCGACGGGCAGGGTATGCGGAATAGACACCTCTAAGCTCGGCATAACCATCGACTCCAATATAAAAATACGCCCCCTCCAGTGTAGTCCCCCCAGGCCGCCGGGTCAACCGTCCACCACGGACAAAATCCTTCACCGCCGAGGGAGCGTGGGCGCATGGGCGCGCGGGCGCATGGGAGCGCGGGGGCGTGGGAGCATGGGAGCAAATCGTACTCGTGCTCGTGCTCGAAACACGTGGCACGGGCGTCCCGCCCGTGATTCAAATAAGTCGCACGGGCTGGAAGCCCGCGCCACATTTGCCGCCGCGTTGCGGCCGATGGAAAGCAGGGTGAAGGCCCGAAGCGGCGGGGCTGGCCGGTAATGGGCGCCCTCATTTCATGTCTTCGGAACTCCCGCTCGTCACAACACACAACCCATTGGGTTGACTCCTGACGGTCATTCTGTAGAATGGATATTATTAAGGTTTTAAAGGCCACCGATTCTGTGGACGAACAGTTGGTGGGCCTGTTTGGATGTGGGCGCTCCGATAGCCGCTCAGCGACAGCCGTTTTCGCCCCATGCCAAAGAATCATCGGCCCCATAAGAGATATGGAGGATATATGCAGCCGAGGCGCCGTTTGTTGAAGAAGCCCCTGGCATCGAGTCTTTGCTATGCGCTCGCGGTTGCCACGCTGCATGTGCAGCTCGCAAGCGCAGCGCCCGCCCCCGCGGAGAGTCCGCGCATGAAGGCGGTTCGGACTTTTGCCGACAAGGTGCTGGACAAGGGCCGCGACCGATGGAGCGGCAAAGCGACGCCGCTCCTAGCCGACGGGATCAACCTCGACACCGGCAAGCCCGTCGTCTGGCGGCATGGAGGACGGGAATACATCATCCACAACCTGGCCAGTCAGCAGAACCTGTTCCGCGTTCTGACGGGTCTGACGAACTTGACCGGGGACGCGCACTACAAGAACGCCGCGAAGGAGGCCATTCGCTATCATTTCGAGCACCTTGTGTCGGGCTGTGGTTTGCTTCGTTGGGGCGGGCATCAGTTCATCGATCTGCGCACACTGAAGCCGGTGGGGAATTTTGACTGCAACCATCACGAGCTCAAATGGAATCTGCCCTATTACGATCTGATGGGGGAGGTCGATCAAAAGGCCACGGCGGCGTATCTGCGGGCGCTGTGGCGCGGCCATATTCTCAACTGGAAGACCTTGGCGATGAACCGGCACGCTTCTTACCGGCGCGGCCCCGCTCCGACGATCAAGATGTGGGAGCAGCGGTTCACCAACCCGAAGCCGTTTTTCAAGAGCCCGGGCCTGTCGTTCCTCAACTGCGGAGGCGATTTGATCTACGCCGGTGGCATGCTCTATCGCATGGCCGGTGAGGAACCGGCTCTGATATGGGCCAAGCGGCTGGCCGGGATGTACACCCGGGCGCGGCACCCGAAGACCGGGATGGGGGCGTATCAGTTCACGCGGTTTGGACACGGCGACCGGATTGAACGCCAATTCGGCGATTCAGGCCACACCGACCCCGACGACCCGTTCTACAATCCGGTCAGGAGAAAACTCGCCTACGACGGACTACCGGTCGCGCGTGAGGCGTGGGCCTGGCAATTCAGCGGGGGGTTTCCCATCTATACGTTGACTCAATTACATCTGGCTGAATCGATCGGCGAAGACGCGGAAGGGTTTGCTCGCGACGCAGCCGAGCATCTTGAGGCGCACGCTCGACACGCCTACGACACCGACGCCAACCATTTCCGCCCCATGTGGGCCGACGGTACAGACGTGACCGGGCTAACCATCCCTCGTGACGGCTACGGTACGGGCGGCCGCGGAGACCCCTATACCCCGATCCGGGCGACAGAGTGGCACCTTCTGGCGTATGTCCGAGCACATCGTCTGACGCAGCGCGAGCCGTTATGGGCCACCGCTCGCTCCATAGCGCGGGGGCTTGGACTGGGCGACATCGGCACGCGCCCAGGAATAGGCCCGGCCTTGAATATGGAGGCGACGCTATCGAACCCGGAAGGGGTCTTCGCTCTGGTCGAGATGCATCGCGCGAACGCGAACCCCGCCTACCTTCGGCTCGCCAAACGGATCGGAGATAACCTCCTAGAACAGCGATCTCACGAAGGCTTCTTCGTGACCGATAAGGGACGGCTGAACGCCAAATTCGACGCAATAGAGCCGTTCGCTCTTCTGGCGCTCGAAGCCGCCCTTCAGGGACGTCCCGACGCCGTCCCGGAATACATAGCCGGACGCGGTTACATACATGGGCGTTTCGACGGCCACGGCCGAACCTATGACTCTCACGTCATCTGGGCCCAGGTCCGCCCGATGAACCTGGAGATCGACGGGAAGACCTACGGCTCCGCCCAACACGGTACGCCCGCCGATCAGAGCGGCTTCTATCGGTTCGATGGCCGGAAGGACGCCTTTGTCTGGAATGAAGCTCCGACCGCCTTTGAGGACGGCGACCAGTTCAGCATCGTCGTCCGTGCCGGGATGTTCGACGACAACCGCTTCCTCTGCGCCTGGCGCTATCATCTGTCCCGGCTCGCGTTCCAGACGCGCGGCAGCGACCCGCTGCGCGTGGATCTGTCCATCAAGGATGACGCCCCGCACCTGATCGTGATCACCTACAACGGAAAGGGCGACGGGGGACAGCGGACGCTCAAGGTGTATGTTGACGGCAAACTGGCGGGAACCGACGCCGGGAAGGGATCGCCACTCTCCTCCTATGGTACCCGCCCTCTGAATGTCGGCCGCACCGAACACAGCAACGGAATTTACGCGAATGTCACTGTCGAGAATCCGATCCGCATCCTCCGTCGTGTGATGAGCGCGGAAGAAGTGGCCGAACTCCGCTCGCTCCCGTCAACCCAAGCTCCCAAGCCCTGAATAAAATGGCGGCGTCGGCACGACGGGCGGGTTCGCTGCTTGGCGATGATGCCGACACGTTCCCGCCATCAGCTTTCGCGCTTTGAAACGCGCGGCACGAAGTAGGACGCCGTCGCTCCGTGCAGCATGATCGATGCGAGGACGATCAGCCCGGCAACGGCCCAGACCATACGGGCGCTCGCTTCGCTGATGTCTGCATGGTTCAGCCCATACGCCAGATAGTAGAAGGTGCCGATGCCGCGGATGCCGTAGATCGCAATGACGGTCCGGGTGCGCGGCGGTTCGGGCGTACCCAGCAGCCCCAGCATTCCCGTCAACGGTCGAACGCACAGCAGAAACGCGAGGCCGACGATGAACGCCGGCCATGTCAGGGCGCGGAACAGCCCGTGTGTGATGGAGGCTCCGAACAGGATCAGGATGGCCACCATCAGCAGCCGTTCGATCTGCTCGGAGAAATCGTGCAAAGCCTTGTGGTAGGCGTGGTTGCGTTCGTAACGCCGAAAGATGACGGCCGCGACGAAGACGCCGATGAAGCCGTACCCGTGGACGAGTTCCGTCGCGCCGTAGGTCAGTAGGGTCAGCGCGATGGCGACAAAGCCGTCGGTGACCGCATCCTCGTGACACCAGCGGAAGATGAGCATCGCCAAACCATGTCCCATGGCCGCGCCGACCGCGGTTCCAGCGGCGACCTTCCAGATCACATCAACGGCCAGCCACTGTGCCAAGCCGTCGGCGGCAAGCCCGGTCGCCGCAATGACGATCGCAAGATTCACAAACGGAAACGCCAGCCCGTCGTTCAGCCCCGCTTCACTGGTCAGCGCGAAGCGCATTTCGCCTTCGTTGCCTTCACCCGGCGGGCCAACCTGCACGTCCAACGCCAGCACGGGATCGGTCGGCGCGATCCCGGCCCCGAGCAGAACCGCCGCGGCGAGCGGCAGACCGAGGAAAAACACCCCGCCCAGCGCGAGCGCAGCAATGCCCAGCGGCATGGTAATCGCCAGCAGCCGCCAGGTGGAGCGCCATGACTTCAGGCCCAGCGGCCGATCCAGTTTCAGCCCCGCGCTCATCAGCGAGATGATCACCGCCAGTTCCGCCAGCCGTTCGACCAGCACGCCCTGTTCCATCGGATCAACCCGCGGCGAATCCCGCCACAGCAGCGGCAATGCCATCCCAACACCGACGTACACCATCGGCAGTGACAGCGGAAGTTTCCGGAGTACGCGCGGCAGGATCGCCGCGGCCAGAAACGCCACGCCAAGCACCAGAATTATGAGGTCGTAATGGTGCGCCACAGTCGAAGAGTCCGGTGGAATAAGTCTATCCCTTCCACTTGGATACGGCTTCACTGAAGGCGAAATTACCGGAATCCCACGCCGATTCCATTCCGTCCTTGATCGATTCCCAACCGTCGTCGCCGGCCTCCGCGACTTCTGCAAGCGTGGCTTTGCCTGCTTCGATTTTGCCTTCCAAAACCTTGATCTGCCTGTTCATCTCCAGTCGCGCGCCCGCACTCGCCTCCGATGCCTTGGCTTGGGGCTTATCAACCTCGGCCGGCCACGGAGCCAAACCGGCCTGTTTTTTTCCGGCGGTACCGTTCCTTATCCCTCGTGTCATTCCCTCTTTTTTACAGAGCCTGATTTCACGCCGGTTTTTAGAAACAGGGCGGTCAGCAGGCCCAGGATGAATCCCCCCACGACGGTCAGCAGGAGGATCACAATGGCGGATATCGTCCCGGTCCACCAGAGAAACCGCACCTCGATGGCCGCCTGATTCTGCAACACAACGGCCGCCAGTGCCACGGCCACCAGCAGCATCACCACCAGCTTCAGCTTCTTCACGAATTCCCTCCTCCAGAGGTTCGACCGCTCCCCGGCCACCCTGCAACGCCCCCTTATGCTATGCTCTCCGCCGAGCGAAGTCAACTCGAAAGCCCATCCGAGCCATTTGCCGGGAGCCGGGGGGGGGGGCGACTAAATATTATGGTTTTGCGAGTACCGATAGCAAGAAGAGAAACGCCTTCGTCGGGCTTCTTCTGCCCCTTTGCAGGTGTGGCGGAACGGTGACGTGCCGCACATTTATATGACGGGGATGACGGCGAACTGGACGTCGAACTCGGCGAAAAGATGCAACAGGGCTGCTTTAGGGCCGTTTGACAAGTGTACAACATCAGAGCATAACCATAATTCGTTGACGCACCCCAGCACCCGTGCCGGAATAAATCTCCGTTCACAATCGCATCGGTCGGGCGTATAATAGGCGGCGGTTGCAGGCCCGGCGGCCTGTGGGCCAACGCAAGGTACGGATAACCGGTGACGCTCCGAAGCAGGCCGGGCTGCCGGATGGGACGTCGCCGGAAGCGGACGGGATGCTCAAGAGGGTCATCAAGAAAGCGACAGCCTTAATGGATGAGAACAGAAGCGTTATGAACCCTGATCCCCGCGAGGACGGCGGGAAGGCCTTTCCTTCCGAGAAGATCAAGGCGGACGTGGTCGTGGTGGGGGCCGGCCCGGCGGGCATCGCGGCGGCGCTGGCGGCGGCTCGGCAGGGCGCCCGCACCGCGCTGATTACCGACCGGCCCATCCTCGGCGGCAGCGCGAGCAGCGAGGTGCG
>CAZBCO010000363.1:0-9648 GCA_964490295.1 uncultured Planctomycetota bacterium | reverse complement strand
AGCACTGCCCCATCTCGATGACCTACCACAGGCGGCGGGGCCGGGCGGTGTGCCACTATTGCGGCCTGCCCCTGCCGATGCCCGCCAAGTGCCCGGAATGCCAGGGCGACACGGTCAAGACGCTGGGCTTCGGTACGGAGAAGGTCGAGGCCGAGGTGCGGGCGCGGTTCCCCGACGCGCCTTGCGAGCGGATGGACTCCGACACGGTGCAGGGGCGCGGAGCGCACCAGCGCGTGCTGGATGCGTTCCGGGCCGGGCGGGTCAAGATTCTGATCGGAACGCAGATGATCGCCAAGGGGCTGGATTTCCCGAACGTGACGCTGGTGGGCGTGGTCAATGCGGACTCGGCGTTGCACCTGCCGGACTTCCGGGCGGGCGAGCGCACGCATCAGTTGGTGTCGCAGGTCGCCGGCCGCACCGGCCGGGGGCCGAAGGGCGGCCTGGTGGTGGTGCAGACCTCCGAGCCGGAGCACTACACCATCCGCACCGCCGCCGCTCACGATTATATCGCCTTCGCTGAAATCGAGCTGGGGCACCGGCGTGCCCTGCATTTTCCGCCCTTCGGGCGCGCCGCCCGCATCCTGGTGGACGGCCGCGACGAGGGCGAGGTCCGCAAGGCGGCCGAGGCAATGGGCGAGGCGATGGCCTCGCATCCCGGAGGCTTTCGCGGTGTGGTCCACGGCCCGGCCCCCTGTCCCATCGAGCGTATTAAAGACCGATTTCGCTGGCATCTTTTATTATTGGCTGGAAAATGGAGTACCCTTCGGGATATGATAGCGGTGGCGAACCCGTCCACCCACAGCAGCCGCAAGCTGCATGTGGCGGTGGACATCGACCCGCTGTCGATGCTTTGAGAAAGGAGCGCCGGATGCGCCACTTTGCCGATTTGTTGATGAGCGCGATTGACGCGAAGCAGAGCCGCCTGGTGGTGGGCTTGGACCCGCGCCTGGAGATGATCCCCGAGGATATCCGGGAGCCGGCGCTCAAGGCGTCGGGCAGCGTGCGCGGCGCCGCGGCCGAGATGATCCTGAACTTCAACCAGGTGGTGATCGACATCATCGCTCCCTATGTCCCGGCGGTCAAGGTGCAGGTCGCGTTCTACGAGGCCTACGGCCCGCCCGGCTACCGCGCCTATGAGGACACGCTGAAGTACGCCGCCGACCGGAAGCTGGTGGTGATCGGCGACGTGAAGCGCTCGGACATCGGCAGCACCGCGGCGGCCTATGCCCAGGCGCATCTCGGCGTGTCGATGCTCGACGACCAGGTGGTGCATCATGGCCACGCCCACGCCATCACCGTGGTGCCCTGGTTCGGTTGGGAAGGCATCGAGCCGTTCCTGCGCGTCGCCAGAGACCACCATAAGGGCCTGTTCGTGATGACCCGCAGCAGCAACCCCTCGGCTCACGACCTGCAAGGCTCGCCCGACGACCCCGACCCGATGTACCTCCGGGCCGCGAGCAAGGTCAGCGAATGGGGGGCCGACTTCCTCGGCGAACGCGGCTACAGCGCCGTCGGGGCGGTGGTCGGGGCGACGTTCAAGGAGGACATCCCCCGGCTGCGCGAGCGGATGCCGCACACGCTGTTCCTGCTGCCCGGCTACGGTGCCCAGGGGGCGACCGCCGCCGATGTGGCCGCCGCGTTCGATGCCAACGGCCACGGCGCGGTGATTGCCGCCTCCCGCAGCATCATCGGCGCCCATCAGGACACCGCTGACGGGATGTGGAAACACGCCATCGAAGAGGCCGTGAAGCGAGCCAATGACGATATCAACCGGAACCTGCCGCCCCTGAAAACTCATGCGTGAGGAACGATACACATGTTGCGAACTGTTGGGTATGAAACCCGTTTTATCCATCCCCTGGTCAATGATAAGGAGGTCTTGTGAATCCGCGTAACTTGCCCGCCATTCGTAAAATCA
Organism: uncultured Planctomycetota bacterium; assembly: GCA_964490295.1. Taxonomy (GTDB): domain Bacteria; phylum Planctomycetota; class PUPC01; order PUPC01; family PUPC01; genus CAZBCO01. Next base: position 7,730 of record CAZBCO010000363.1, on the reverse strand, counting down.
TCAGTGATATCGAGCCGTTGATCTATGCCAAAGCCGAGCCGATCGGCGACATTGCCGTCTGGGAGACCCCGGAGCATGTGTCGGCCGAGCATGCGGCGGCCCAGACCTTCACACCCTGTGTGGTAGGCGATACCTGGGGCGGCCCCTGGCAGAGCGCCTGGTTCCGATTCCGCTTCTCCATGCCCCAGAGCGGCGACGGGCGTCCGGTGGTGGCGCGCATCAGCACCAGCGGCGAGGCCGTGGCCTTCGTCAACCAGGTGCCCTTCATCGGGCTCAACCAGTATCGCGACGAGGTGCCGCTGGCCGGCTTGGCCCGGCCCGGTCGCCCGGTCGAAATCCTGGTCGAGGCCGGAGCCAACGATGCCTTTGGGCGGTGGACGGGCCAGCCGCGCCTGGTGCTGGCCGAGCTCGCCGCCGTGAACGAGGGGGTGCGCCGGCTCTGGTGTGATATGGACTTTCTGTATCAGGTGACTCAGAACCTCGCCGCCGGGACGTCCCGAACTGCCGAGATCAACCACCTTCTGTTCCAGGCTGCCGTCGCGTTCCGGTTCGCCACCGAGGACCTGAATGCCGAGGCGGACCGTGTGCGCCGCATCCTGCGCCCGCTGTTCAAGAACCCCGCGGTCGCCTCGGCGGTCGAGCTGGTCGCCGCCGGCCACGCCCACATCGACGTGGCCTGGAAATGGCCCCTGGCCGAGACCACCCGGAAATGCGCCCGCACCTTTTCCAGCGCGGTGCATTACATGGCCGACTACCCGGAGTTCTGTTTCAGCCAGACCCAGAGCTACCTTTACGAGGTGACCAAGAAGACCTACCCCGGCCTCTACCGGAAGATTTGCGACGCGGTCAAGGCCGGGCAGTGGGAGGTCTCGACCGCGATGTATGTCGAGCCGGACCAGAACATCCCCTCCGGTGAGTCCCTGGTCCGCCAGTTGATCTTCGGCAAGCGGTTCGCGCGCGAGGAGTTCGGCATCGACGTGCAGGAGCTGGTGCTGCCCGACGTATTCGGCTACAACGCCCAGCTCCCGCAGCTCCTGCTCAAGGCCGGCGTCCCCCACTTCACCACGCAGAAGATCAGTTGGAACGACACCAACAGGTTTCCGTTCAACTCGTTCATCTGGGAGGGCTTGGACGGCAGCGAGGTGCTGACGCATTTCCTGCCGGGGCACACATATAACTCGAACTGCGAGCCGGGGCACCTGATTACCACCGAGGGGCGGCACGCCGAGAAGGGGCACAGCAAGCCGGTGTTGTATCAATTCGGCTATGGGGACGGCGGCGGCGGCCCGACCCCGTTGATGCTCGAATACCTGCGGCGTGCGAAAAACTTCGAGGGCGTGCCGCGATGCACGATGGGATCGGTCGCGAGCTTCTTCCGGAAGCTCGAAGCCCAGTCGGCGGACCTGCCGCGCTGGGTCGGCGAGTTCTACCTCGAACTCCACCGGGGCACCTACACCACCCAGGGCAAGACCAAACTGCTCAACCGCCGGTGCGAGCTGGCGCTGCGCGAGGCCGAGCTGTTCGGCGTCCTGGCGATGGCCACCGACGCCCGCTACGAAAGCAAGGCTCTCGAAGAGGCCTGGAAGCTGGTGCTCCTCAACCAGTTCCACGACGTGCTGCCGGGGTCGTCGATCCGCGAGGTGTATGTGCTGGCCGAGAAACAATTGGCCGACGCACTGTACGAGGCGACACGGCTGGGCCAGGCCTCGGCGGAGCGGCTGGCTGTGCAGATCGATACGTCGGGCGACGGGGTGCCGGTGGTGCTCTGGAACGCCTTGGCCTGGCCGCGCAGCGGTTGGGTGCAGGTCGATGTCCCCCCCGGCCTCCGGCGCGTGGGCGTGGTCAATGCCGCGGGCGAGGCGGTGCCCTGCCAGAAGGTGGGGCGTGGCGAGCTGCTCTTCCTGGCGACCGATGTGCCGGCGATGGGCTACACCGTGTACCGCCTGGTCTCCGGCGGGCCGGCGGCCGAAGCTCCGACGCTGTCCGTCACCGAGAGGAAGCTCGAAAACGCTTTTCTGCGGGTGCGCCTCAACAAGAACGGCGAGGTCACCTCGCTCTACGACAAGGTCCACCGGCGCGAAGTGCTGGACGGACGGGGCAACGAGTTCCAGTTGTTCGAAGACCGTCCGGCGAATTGGGATGCCTGGGATGTCGAGTATCGGACGCGGGAGCAAGCTCTGCCGCTGCCCGACGCGACCTCGGTCGCGGTGGTCGAGGACGGTCCGGCCCGCGTGGCCGTTGAGGTGGTGCGCTCGTTCGGCCAGTCCACCCTTCGCCAGCGGATTGTGCTGGGGGCCGAGGCGCACCGCGTTGAGTTCCACACCGACGTGGACTGGCACGAGGATCGCAAGCTGCTCAAGGTCGCCTTCCCGGTGGGCGTCCGGGCGCCCGAAGCCACCTATGAGATTCAGTTCGGCTCGCTCCGCCGCCCGACGCACATGAACACCAGCTGGGATCAGGCCCGATTCGAGGTCTGCGCCCAGCGCTGGGCCGACCTCTCGGACGCGACCTATGGCGTCAGCCTGCTGAACGACTGCAAGTACGGCTACGACATCCACGGGAACGTGATGCGGCTGACGCTGCTGCGTGCTCCGCAGGATCCCGATCCCCAGGCGGACCGCGGGCAGCACCAGTTCGCCTACGCGCTGATGCCCCACGCCGACGGGTTCATCGAGGCGGGCACCGTGCGGGCGGGCTACGAGTTCAACGTCCCGCTGCGGCATACCACCGTCGAACCCCAGCAGGGCGAGCTGCCGAACTCGGGATCGTTCTTCTGGGTCGATGCCCCGGCCGTGGTGCTGGACACCGTCAAGAAGGCCGAGGAGGGCGACGACGTGATCCTGCGGCTCTACGAGGCGCACGGCGGCCGGGTCAACGCCCGACTGGTCACCGCTCTGCCGGTCCAATCCGCGGTCGAGTGCGACCTACTGGAGCGCAACGTCGGCAAGCCGATGCCGGTCAACGACGGCAACCTCGAATTGACCTTTGAGCCGTTTGAGGTGAAGACGCTTCGCCTGACACAATAAGTTGAGCATGAACCACGGAGGAACAGTGTGCCGACCTATGCCCTGATCTCGGACCTCCACGGCAACGTGGACGCGATGGCGTCCGTCGCGGCGGATATCCGCGCGACGGACGCCATCGACGAGATTCTCTGTCTGGGCGACATCATCGGCTACTGTCCGGCGGTCAACGAGACCATCGACTTGCTCGAAGCGCTGGAGCGAGACTACCCCATCCGCTACAACCTGGGCAGCCACGACGCGGCGGGGCTGGGCCGGTATCAGTTCGTGGACCCCTCGAATAGCGACGACGCCCAACTTCTTACCGAGGCGGGCCTGGACAGTGCCGAGCAAATCGCTGAGGAGTATTTCGATGCGGCCCGGCGGCGGTTTGTGCCGGTCCGGCCCGAAGCCCGCGACGCGATGCGGTGGACGCTCGATCACCTGGGCGACCGGGCCAAGGCTTTTCTGGCCGAGCGCCTCGAACCCCGCATCGAGCTGGAACCCGGCATCATCAGCGTCCACGGCTCGCCCCGCGACCCGGCCTGCGAATATGTGCGCGACGAGCGCTTCGCCCAGCGATGCTTCGAGTCGCCCGAAATGGACGGCATCTGGCTCTGCTTTTTCGGCCATACCCACCTGCCGATGGTCTGGCGGATGTACCGGGCGGACCTGGTGGAGATGGCCGGGGGAAAGGTGTGCCTCACGCCGCCCAAGCCGGACTTCACCAAACAGATCGACCTGAACCGGGCCACGTGCAGCTATCTGATCAACGTCGGGTCCGTCGGCCAGCCGCGCGACCGCGACCCGCGCGCCGCCTATGCTCGCTTCGACAGCACCACGGCCCGGTTTGAGCATGTGCGGGTGGTGTACGATATCGATGCGGCGGCGCGGCGCATTCGCGACGCGGGCCTGCCCGAACGTCTTGCCGAGCGCCTGTACCAAGGGCAATAGCCCGCCCCAGGCTCGCCTTTTTATGCGGGATATTCCGGCCCGGTCGTGTGGCTGTCGGGGGGCAGCTCGGCGTCCGGCGGGGGCATATCTTCCGGCTCACGAACCATTTGCAGATAGGCGTAGAGCGCCAGCAGCACCGCCTCGTCGTGCGGCTCCTGCTCCGGGGGCACGTTTTCGACCAAGCCGTCGATGACCGCGACGGCCGCCTCGGACTTCTCGGATCGCAACCTTTCGTTGGTCTTATGGGCCAGGCGCTGCACGGCGCGCAGGCAAGCGCTCAATCGCCCCTCGGCGTAGAGCCGCTGGATGCGCTGCATTTCGGCCTTGACGCGGGCGGGCTTGCGGTGCAAGGCGGCCGACTCGCGGATGGGCTTCATCACCCGCTCGATGCTACCCGCCCGGTCGGAGCGCATCTGCCCGATGATGTGGTGGAACTCCTCCTCCTCGGCCAGTGCGTCCTTGAGCACGGTGCGCAGCGGCTGCTCCAGCTCCGCCTCGCGCGGCGTGGGGATATGTTGCCGCATCGCGGCGATATGCTCGTCGCGCTCCTCGCTGGAGAGCGGGCGTTCGATGGGCAGCACGGTGGGGAAGATGCGCAGCGGGTTGGTGCGCAGGATGCGGTTGAGGCGTGGCATCGCCGCGGCCCCCTTGGCTTCGGGGATGCGATGGTGGAACAGGCGCACCGCCGCGATGCGGAACAGACCGATCAGCCCGATGAGCACATGCACCCCGGTCAGCTTGGTGCCCAGCCCCGGCAAAATCCACGGCTCGGCGGGATTGACCTGAAGAAACAGCCAGCGGCCCGCCAGGATGCTCAGCGAGGTGGTGACCGCAATGATCACGTTGAGCTGGGCGAAGTACATCGACCGATTCTCTTTCGGGGCCACGTTCATCGTCAGCGTGCTGTTCGCCAGCATGTTGCCGGCGGCTGTGACGCCAAAGAAGACGCGGGCGCTGATCAGCACCGTGTACAACACCGCCGGGTTGTCCGGCACCAGGAACCACCAATAGACGATCCCCAAGCCGCTCCACAGGCCGCAGAAGCGCAGCACGTTGCGATAGCCGATGCGCTCGCCGATGCGGCGCCAGAGGCCGAACGCCGCCGCCTCGACCGCCATAATCACCCCGGTCAGCAGCATCACCTGGGCCTTGTACAGCCCCAGCTCCTCGACCAGATACATCAGCGCGAACGGCCCGGCCAGGCTGTTGCCGAACACGTTCATCACGCGGAAGAGCATCAGGTTGCGGAACCCCTCGTGCCGCCAGGGAGCGGTCATCAGCCCGCGCAGCGCCGGGCGAACCGTGCGCTGGGGCATCGGTCGGTCCGCCACCCGGGCGTGAATCAACGGGTCCAGCTCGCCCACCAGAAAGGCGAACCCGAAGACCAGCGAATAGCCGACCAGCTTGTAACCGGCGAAACGCATCTCCTCGAAGACGTCGATCAGCCAGCCCGCCCCGAACAGCACGCCGACACTGACCGCCGTGTTCAGGCCCAGCCGGAAGGCGTAGTATCGCCCCCGCTCCTTCTCCGGCACCACGTCGGCCACCCACGACTGCCACGCGCTGACGCCGAACGAATCGGCGCAGCGTTGCGCGATCAGCGCCACCGCCACATAGAACAGCCGGGTGTTCGCGTCGGCTCCCGACAGGAACACCGGCACCAGGGTGATGAACGGCGTGGCCAGGCGGGCCGCGGCGAAACAGGTCAGGCTGATCAGCTTGCGGCGGCCCAGGTGCTCGGTGACCACCCCCGACACCAGATGCAGCACACTGGTCAGCGGGATGATGGCCGAGGCCAGCGCCCATTGTTCCGTGGCGATACCCAGCACCTGGGTGATGAAGAAGATGAGCAGCTCGCCCTGGGTCAGCCGCGCGTACAGCGTCCCCAGCACCCCGGCGGTGTTGATCAGGCGAATGTCTCTCTTGACGGCAGCGTCCATCCGACCGTGTGCCCGTTAAGGCAGGTCCTGTGCAGTAGCCAACTACATGTGATTCCCAAGAAACCACAGACCGCCGGAATTGTCAACTTTATTTGAGCGTGTGGCCGAAAGCAGCCCGACGGACGGGCCGACGGGGGCCTGATTCAGTCCTTGGCGCCGGGTTCCGGCTCGCGAACGATTTGCAGGTAGGCATACACACCGAGCAGGACCGCCTCTTCGCGCGCGTTCCCGGCCTCGCGGACGTTGTCGAGCAGGCCGTCGATGACCGCCAGGGCGGATTGCACGCGTTCGGACTCCAGCGGCTCGGCGGTCCGGCGGGCCAGCCGCTGGATCGCTTCCAGACACTCCAGGAACTTGCCGCGCGCGTAGAGCTGCTTGATTTCGTTCGCGGCCTCCTTACCGATCGCGGCGTTGTGATGCAGCGAGGCCGCCGCCCGGATTTCATCGGTCATCCGCTCGATGCTGCGCGCCCGCGACCGGCGCACGTGGCCGACAATGGCGTAGAACTCATCCTCTTCAAGCAGGTCATCGCGCAGCACGAGCTTCAACGGCTCGGTGAGCGAGTCCTGTTTCGGTCCGGGCACCAGCGATTTCATCGTGTCCAGGTGGTGGGCTCGGACCTCGGACGAGATGGGCCGCTCCAGTGGGAGGAGGGTCGGGAAGAGGCGCATCGGGTTGGTGCGCAGCAGCCGCCGGATACGCGGGCGGGCCAGGTCCGCCCGTGTGTCGGGCACATGCTTCAGGAACAGGCGCGGCCCCAGCAACTGGGTCAGGCCGTAGATTCCCAGCAGCGTGTGAACCGTGGTGAGCTTGGTTCCGAAGAACATCGTGCCGCTGATCGGGTCGAGGGTGATGAACAGCCAGCGTCCGAAGAAGACCCCCGCCGACATCGCCAGGGCCACGAGGATGGTGACCTGATCGAAATAGGTCGAGCGGTGCTTCTCCGGCGCGATATTCATCGTCAAGGTGGTATGCCCCAGCATGATGCCCGCGTTGAGGACGCCGAAATAAACCCGGGCGCAGGCATAGAGGATGAACGCGCCGCGCAGGTTATGATAGGGAATGAACCACCAGTAGAGGATGCCCACACTGCACAGCGAATCGGCGATGAGGCAAACATTTCGATAGCCCACCCGGTCGCCGATGGCCCGCCACAGCAACACCGACACCCCGGTGACCACCAGGAAGACCACCGACAGAACCCCCATCTCCCACGGCGAGAAGCCCAGCTCCTCGATCATATACATCCCGGCGAAGGGCATGGTGACGAACCCACCGAAGACCAGCACCGTGCGATAGATCATCAACGCCCGGAAGCCCTTGTGGCGCCACGGCTCGGCCAGCAACGGCAGCAGCCGCAGCGGCTCGGTCCGCACCGGCATCGGCCGATCCGGCACCCGGGCGTGAATGACCAAATCGATTTCGCCCACCAGAAACGCGAACCCGAACACCCAGACGTAGCCCCAGGGGTTCGCCTGGCCCAGATGGCTGACCAGCCAGGAGGCCGCGAGGTACACCCCGCAGTAAATCAGCGTGGTCAGCGCCATCCGCGCCGCCCAGAACCGCCCGCGATGCTCCTCCGGCACGATGTCCGCCACCCACGACAACCACGCGCTGGCCCCCAGAGCATTGATGCACCCGTGCGCGATCAGCGCCGCCGCCAGGTAATACAGCCGGAACCGAAGCTCGTCCTGCCCGCTGATGAACGGCAGCAGCGTGATGGCCGGGATGGCCAGCCGGGCCAGCGCAAAACAGGTCAGGCTGAGCAGCTTCCGGCGGCGGAAATGCTCCGTCAAATACGCCGACACCAGATGCAGGGCCGTGGTCAGCGGCA
>CAZBCO010000362.1:0-3052 GCA_964490295.1 uncultured Planctomycetota bacterium | reverse complement strand
AAGCGCTGCTCCAGCCAGGGAAGGATAAACAGATAGTAGAGGATCAGCACGGCGGCGCCGGCGATCAGCCCTTTGGTGGTATTCGAATCGGCCACTTATTTCCCCGCTCTCAGCCTGTCGCCCAGGCTCCGGTCGAGATCCTTGGCGGCATATATCTTGCGCACCGTCTTGTCCAGATCGTACTCGACCCGGCGGAAGACAACGGCATCGCCGTCAAACGTCACATAACAAGAGCGCACATCGCCGTCGCGAGGCTGCCCCACACTGCCGACATTCACCATCACCCGCTCCGAACCGGTCAGATACACGCCCATCGGCAGGTCTTCCGGATGCACGAAGGTGAAATCGTCGCGAAACACACCGGGCAGGTGCGTGTGGCCGCAGAAGCAGAACTTCTTGACACGGCTGAACACCTCGGCCATCTTGGCGTGGTTGCGAACATCCTTGGGATACACATAGTCGCGCAGCGGAGCACGGGGCGAGCCGTGGACGTACAGGACATCGCCATCTTCGTAAGTCTCCTGAAGGCTGTGCATAAACTTCAGGCTTTCCTCCGCGACGCGCGGGTCGGTCTCGAAGAGTTGCCGCTTGGTCCATTCGATGGCCATTTCGGCTTTGACGCGGAAATCTTTGGACCCCGCCCGGAAGAGCACTGCCTCCTCGTGGTTGCCGAGGATCGACGCCCGGAACCCGCGGGCAAGGTTCAGGCATTCGCCGGGGTTGGGGCCGTAGCCCACGATATCCCCGCAACAGACCACCTCTTCGATGCCGCGAGCCTTGATATCCGCCAGGACCGCGTTCAACGCTTCCAAGTTGCCGTGAATATCAGAAACAATCGCTATCACACTGCCTGGCCTGTCGGGAATAAAACGCCACGCCTGCCACGCGGCAGGGATATCAGGCGGTACGATACCAGCCCGCCCGCGATGTGTCAACCCCGAATGCCCTTGAACCGGGCCGGAGCTTCGGCTAAAATCGCTCAATTCAACGGCGGACGGGTCAACCGGTTACGTTTGACGGAAGGAGTTGAACTCGATGAAAGCGATTATTCTTGCCGCCGGAGCGGGCACCCGGATGCGCGGCTTCTGCCACACCCTGCCCAAACCGATGCTGCCCATCGCCAACCGCCCGATTATCGCCACCACCATCACCCGGCTGGGCGCTCTGGGCGTCGATCAGGTCGGCGTGGTGGTCGGGCATCAAGGCGACCGGCTCCGCCAACTGCTGGGCTCCGGAGCACAGCTCGGCGTCGAAATATCCTATATCTGGCAACACGAAAAATTGGGCACCGGGCACGCGGTCTCGCTGTGTGAGGACTTCGTGGCGGGCGAACCGTTTGCTCTGATGTGGGGCGATGTGATGACCCACGGCGAGAACTACGCCCGGATCGCCGAACGCTATGACCAGGGCGATTGCGACGCAGTGCTGGCGGTGTTCCGCGTGGCCGACGCCTGCCGAACCGCGGCGGTCGATGTCGCCGACGGATGGGTCACCGGCATCACCGAACGCCCCGCCCCCGGCACCCGGCTGAACGCCTATGCCAACGCGGGCATCTTCATCTGGCCCGCGGCCATGCTGGAGATCGTCCGACGCCTCGAACGGTCGCCGCGCGGCGAAATCGAATTCACCGACGGCATCGCGGAGTTCGTGGCTTCAGGCTCCCGTGTGGCCGCTCTGGAATTGAACGGCTATCGCGAGAACATCACCGACCCGGAAGCCTGCGTGCGCGTGAACCGCCTGCTGATGACGGAGATGATCGCTCCGCTGACCTCCGAGGTCGCGGCATCCGCCCGCATGGCTGACGATGTCTCGCTGTGTGAGGTGGAGGTTCAAGAGACGGCCACCATTGGCGAGCGGTGCGTCTTAGGCCCCCAGGTCTCGGTGGGCGAAGGGGCCTGCATCGGCGCCGGGTGCCGGATTGGCCCGAACGTCGCCATCGGCCCGGGCTGTGTGGTCGGCGACGGAACCGCCCTCCGCGAGAGCCTGCTCCTGCCGGAAGCGACCCTCGGGGAGAACGTCTCGTTGGAATACGCGATGGTCGATGCCGGGGCCAAGGTGCCCGCCGGGACATCGCTGGCCGGCTCGGCAGAAGCGGTCTGCGACATCATCGCCCCATAGCAGCATCGGGACATGCAACGGCCGGGCATCGGTCATCCGACACCCGGCCGTGTTTTTGACCTGACCGCGCTTATCGGCACTTCACCTCGAAGGCCTGGGGCTCGCCCGGCTCATCGAAATGCACTTCGACCCGCTTGGCCCGGCTTGCGCAAAGCTGCTCAATCGTCTCGGCAATGACCTCGAACGTATCGAAAATCGCCGACCAGTCATTACCGGCGCAATACTGCTCCAACTGTCGGCCCAGGCTGGAAATCTCGCTGAGGCCCGTGCAGCGAGCATTGTCGGACAGGGTGTGCGCGATGCGGAGCACCGAGGCCTTGTCGTGGTGCGCGATATAGCTCTCCAGCTCGTCAAGATGAGCCGCGCAGAACTGGAGGTAGCTCGCCGCCAGACCCCGCGCATCCGAAGTTGCTTCCGCTGTTCTGAGTGCCATTAACATTGTGCTCGAGCCTCCATCCCGCCGTTACTATTTTAATCTCCGGGTGCTTCGTCGAATCCACTTGTCCTTACTGCAAATCCTGTGCCCAAAATCATAAACGAATTAAGGCGGTGCTTAAGTTCGATTATAACCCATTGTTTTATATACTTTTACAATTCAAATTGATTTTAAAATGGCTTTGAAGCGGCCTGATCCGTCTTTCTGCGTTTTCTCTCTTTTCTACATGGAATGTAGCTATATGGTGTGTCGATTCGCAGGCAAACGAACATTGTCAATATATACTATTGAAAATAAACGACTTACGCAAAATCTAAAGTGAGTGACAGAATGCCACTCTTCCGGTGGGTCGATTCCACATGCTGGTGTAGGGACTGCCTTTACGTCAAAAGGCTCTCGCGGAGCGATGTTGCACGAGGTGTTTCACGCAAGCCGACGGCATCTATAAGTTCCTTGATAATAGATACTTGACGCTCTGTGAAGACGACGGCCCCGTGC
>CAZBCO010000361.1:0-3543 GCA_964490295.1 uncultured Planctomycetota bacterium | reverse complement strand
CCCATCACGGACTCGACGCTCGGGGGCGGGCGGCACGGCGGGACGCGGTATCGCGGGATCGTGGACTTCTGGGCGCCGGGTGATGCTCAGCCGCAAATCTGGCTGGTCTCAGGAGCACACCCGCGATATGGTACCAGCAGCGTGCATCACGGCCAGATTCGGATTCTCCGGCGGAAGGCGAAGACGAACACGCTGGAGGTGGTCAAGGACTTCACGCAACAGACTCGAAAAGACCGGGGATTGCTGCATTCCCTCTCGCGGAGCCACCTCGAAGTCAACCCAAAGACCGGCAACCTCTGGGTGCTCCGGGGGCCGGTGGTCATCGAACCCGATACTGGCACGATTCGTTCTGTGAAGTATCCCCAAGGCATGACCGAGATGGCCTTCGACCTCGACGGCCATGCCTATCTGAGCACCGGGACGATGGTCTCCCGCTTCACGGTCTCGGCGACGGGCCAATGGCGCGAGGTGCCGTTCGATTACGGCGAGGCAATCGGCGGAAGAATCAGCGCCCTGGCTACCCAGGGCAGCCCGTTCCATATCGGAGGCATCACCGTCTCGCCCAAGGGGAATGTCGTTATCTCGGTCGGGTTTAAGCCGGGGAAGTCGTCCAGTCTGGACCGGGGAAAAAACGAGATTTATGAAATAAACAAGCCGTGGACCCCGAGGATGTACCCCGGGCGTGGCGGCCACAACGTCGTCCGAATCTGGGATCGTTACGGCAAGACGCTCTTTGATGACGCCGTGCCGGGTGTTGGTTACACCCACAATATCTATATGGACAAAGACGACAAGCTCTACGTCGCCACCGGCGGCCAACGCGAGGGTTACACCGACGTGAACACCGGGACGCTGATCAAAGTCCGCCCGGAGAGCAAAATCCTGACCACCGATTCGGTGCTCCCGCTTCAGCCCTTGCCCACTCGCCCGCCGGACACTCGCCTGGGGCAGATTGGCAAGAAGGCCTGGTGGGAGAATGCGGAGTGGTTCTATGGCGGCATCGGCTTCAACGGCAAGACCGGGGGCGGCGTGGCCCCCTGCCACTGTGCCCAGTTCCGCGTGACGCAGGACTATTTCGCCCGCACCTTCGTGCCCGAAACCGTGCATTACACGGTCGGGGTGCTGGACTCCGCCGGCAACCTGGTGATGCGCATCGGCCAATATGGGAACATCGACGACGGCGTACCGATGGTGGCGGATCCGCGTATCCCCAAGCCCCGCTCGCTCGGCGGCGACGAGGTCGCCCTCTTCCACCCCGCCTACCTCGCCGTGCATACCGACAAGCGGCTGTTCATCAACGACCCCGGCAACGACCGCATCGTCAGCGTCAAGCTCGGCTACCACACCAGCGAGACGGTCAGCCTCAAGGACGTCGCGGGCAAATAGGAGGCACCTGGCACCGCTGTGACCGCGCCGGCAGGCCGCGCGATTGGCTCACGTGGTGCTTGGGCGATACAATCATATTGTGTTCTGTGGCCCGGCTCAAAGAAGGAGTCCACTTTGAAGAGATATACCATGCGAAACCGGCTCGCCGCTTTGGGGCTGGCGATGTGCGTTCTGGCGGCGATGTCCGGGAATGTGTCGGCGGGCGAGCCGGAGAAGGACCTGTACGCCTTCGAGCGGCGGAGCGAGGAGTTCGAGTTCACCGAGAAGCCGAGCGTGACACGCGCGGGCGACCGGGTGACCATTACCTTCGCGGTGAAGGACTTTTGCGACGCCACCGTGGCCGTCGAGGATGGCAAGGGGCTTATCATTCGCCACCTGGCCAGTGGCGTGCTGGGTAAGAACGCCCCGGCTCCGTTCCAGAAAGACTCGCTCAAGCAGACGCTGGTCTGGGACGGGAAGGACGATCTCGGACGGTATGTGGACGACAAGGACAGCGTGGTCATTCGCGTCTCGCTGGGGCTGAAGCCCCAGTTTGAGCGGACCCTGTTCTGGTCGCCCCGCAGCCGCGTGCCCAGCCCGAAGTATCTCTACAACAACCTGGTGTTCGCGGCGGGTTCGGAGGGCGTGTATGTGTATGATGGCGGGAACTGCGACCACATCCGGCTGTTCGATAAGAAGGGCGATTATGTGCGCACCGTGTATCCGCCGCCGCCGTCCCTTATCGAGAAATTCAAGGGGTTGAACTGGGTGACGGCCCCGCAGGACGGCCTGCGGATTCCGGCCAAGATCGGCGGTCAGAGAGAAACCTTCCTGAATACCGGCTCCGAGCTGCGGGCGATGGCGGCTCATGGCGGACGCCTGGCCGTTGCCGGTGAGCGGCTGAATTTCATAGAGGCGGACGGCGGCTCGTTCCAGGGGCCGAACGTGTTCGTGCCGGTCCATGTTTCAGGGGTGCATGAATGGCGGGGCGGCATCGTGAACGTATCGCCCACGGATATGGCGTTCAGCCCGGGCGGGAAATGGATTTACCTGGCGGGGTATATGTGCACGCGGTCCTGGCATGGCGGGGTGGTGAATGGCGTCGGGCGGATCGCCGCCGACGGCACGGGTACGCTCGAGAATTTCGTCGGATCGCTGGGATCGGTGACCGGACGGGGTAGTTCGCCGCACAAGCCGTTTGCCGATGCGCTTAAGGGCAACCCGCTCGACCCGGCCGCTTTCAAGGGCGCCGCCTCGGTGGCGGTGGACGCTCAGGGCCGGGTGTACGTGGCCGACATCGGCAACAACCGTATCCGGGTCTTCCTGCCGGACGGCCAACACCTCAAGGATGTGCCATCCCCGGAACCGGCGCTGGTACGTGTCCATCCGGAAAACGGCGAAATCTACGTATTCTACTACCGCACACCGATCACCACCCGGACAATGTACGACCGGACTGTGCGGCCCACCGTGACCCGCCTGAAATCCCTGGACAACCCGGAGGTTCTTTTCGCGGCCCACTTGCCGCACGATTCGCAGGGACGCGACGCGCCGGCCTGCCGGATCGCCATCGATTTCAGCACCGATCCCCACACGATCTGGATGGGCGACCGGGCGCATCGGGCCTACGGCGCGGGCACTCCCCGCGACACGGCCGCCGTGCTGATGGTCGAAAAAGACAACAAGCTGGCGGTCACACGCCACTTCGGGGCCGACGCGCAGCGCGAGATCGCCTACATCCGAGGGGCGCGCCACATGAAACGGCGGCTGTATTTCGATCCGAAACACCGCCGCCTGTATGTCGGCGACCTGAGGTGTCCGCATCCCGAACACGTCACGACCATGTCGGACGGGGCGGTCATCGACCCCGATACGGGAAAGGTCCGCCCCTTCAGTTTCCCGATGGGAGCGGAGGACATGGCCTTCGACCTGGAGGGCCACGCCTATCTCCGGGGCTTCGACCATGTCGTGCGCTACGACGCCTCAAACTGGCGGGAGGTGCCCTTTGACTATGGCGAAGACCGGGCGAGCGGCGGCCAATGGGGAAAGAAAGCCCGCATTATCTCTGCCGCCTCCTTCTTCAGCACCAGCGGCATCGCTTCGAGCCAGTTGGGGGGCATGGGCGTGTCGCCCAAAGGCCATGTGATTATCAGCGCCTGCAATCCCGGAAACGCGAAG
>CAZBCO010000360.1:0-2982 GCA_964490295.1 uncultured Planctomycetota bacterium | reverse complement strand
TTGTCACCACAATATCGGCCTGCTTCAACAGCTCGATGGCTTCCTCGCTTCGGAAGTCGCCGTCGCCCTTCAGGTGCTTGATGCCGATTTCCTCGGTGTCGGGGACATTGTTCCCGCTCTTGTCCCCGTTGTATTCCAGATAGATGGCCCGTTCAGAGTCATGTTTGCTGAACAGATCCAAGTCCTGATTCTTATAGCAGGTGGTGATGAGTTTTTTGAGTCCCAGTTGCTCGAAGTTGAACGAGAAGTAGTGGAAGAAGTTGCTGACGCGCGGGTCGTCGCAGTTGCAGTAGACGATCTTGCCCTTGAAGTGCTGTTGGTAGTGCTTCAACTCCCGCTCAATATCCTCGAGCTGGGTGTAGAACTCGTCCTGTTTGGAGTTCTTCGCCTTATGAAGATTTCGATTCTTTGCTTTTGCAGTCATTCAATCCCCACGCGGCGCTTATGGGCGCTCAGATACTCCGTCCTATGGCCGCCTGACCGGCTGACAACTCCACCCGCATTATAGAGGCACACCGGGCGGTTGTCTACCCTGTTCTCTCGTACACATCGGAACAAAACGGTGTGTGGCAACGGATTATGGGGATGCGGTTCTGCGAGGAGCTGTGCTGCGATTTTGATTCACAGGCGAAGCGGGGGACTGCCACTCGCTGGCTGTCCCCGCTTCCACGGCGCGCCACTCGCTCGGCAGAAACCGGGACGGGCTGCGGGGTGCCGGTTCCCGTTTTCTGGTTTTCCCGACGCACCTCTCGGGCGGCGGGCAGGCGGGGTTTGTGATTTTCTTGCAGTAACTCGGCTTGTGGGTGTCTCTTGTCTTTGTTATAGTTCTATCGGTTTCGGATTTGTGGATGGTTTCCTTTGAGGAGGTGTACTGCGTGAGACGATTTGTGATGTTGGGCGTGGTGGCGATGTTGGCGGCGGCGGGCTGTGCGAGTTTTCACAGCAGCAACGGGGCGGCGAAATATCAGCCGGCCATCGACGCGGTCTATCCGGCGCTGGTGCGCATCAAGGTGGTGACGCCCGGCTTCCGGGGCGGCCGCGAGGTGCGGATGCAGGCCGGCGGCAGCGGGGCGATCATCTCCGCCGACGGCTATGTGGTCACCAACCACCACGTCGCCGGAAAGGCGACCAGCATCGTCTGCGTGCTCTCCAATAAGGAAGAAATCCCGGCGGTCCGCGTGGGGACCGACGCCCTCACCGATATCTGTGTGCTCAAGCTGCCCGAAGGCCGCACCTATCCCTTCGCCCGGTTCGGCGACTCGTCCGAGGTGCGGGTGGGCGACACGGTGCTGGCGATGGGCAGCCCCGGCTCCATCTCGCAGTCGGTGACCGCGGGCGTGGCCAGCAATGTGGACCTGATCCTGCCCTACGGCAGCCTGCAGATGGACGGCGAGAACGTCGGCTCGGTGGTCAAGTGGATTGCCCACGACGCCGCCATCTTCCCCGGGAACAGCGGCGGGCCGCTGGTCAACCTGCGGGGCGATATCATCGGCATCAACGAGATCGGAATGGGCCTGGGCGGGGCGATCCCCGGCAATCTGGCGAAGCAGGTGGTGGCCGAGATCATCGCCGACGGCGAGCCGCGCCGCAGCACGCTGGGCATCGTGGTCCAGCCCCTGCTCCGCAGCAGCGACCGCACCACCGGCGCCCTGGTCAGCGGCGTGCTGAAAGACACGCCCGCCGAGGCCGCCGGGTTCGAGCCGGGCGATATCCTCCTCACCTACGACGGCCAGCCGGTCACCGTGCGCTTCGGCGAGGATATGCCGGTCTTCAACCGGATGGTGCTCGATACGCCCATCGGCAAGGCCGTCCCGGTGGTGGTCGAGCGGAACGGCGAGCCTAAGACGCTGACCGTTACCAGCCAGCTCCGTGAGCGGGCGCTGGGCGACAACCGGGAAATCACCGAGTGGGGCATGACCGGGCGCGACATCACCGAGACCGGGGCGCGGTACATGAAGCGGGATTCGGCGGACGGCGTGATGGTCACCACCACGCGGCCCGGCGGGCCGTGTGCCGAGGCCAAGCCCGAAATCCGGCCCGGCGATATCCTGGTCGAGATCAACAACCAGCCGGTTAAATCGCTGGAGGATCTCACGGCCAAGACCGAGAAGCTGCTCAAAGGCCAGAGCGACCCGGTGCGGACGCTGGTCGCCTTCGAGCGGCGCGGCCAGAAATGGCTCACGCTGGTGCGGGTGGGGATTTCCGACCTGCCCGACCGCAGCCCGGAGGCCCGCCGGGCCTGGCTGCCGGCCGACTTCCAGGTGTTGACCACCGACCTGGCCGAGGCCCTGGGCCACAAGGGCGCCACCGGCATCCGGCTGACCGACGTCTTCAAAGACCGCTCCGCCGAACAGGCCGGGCTGAAGGTCGGCGACATCATCACCGCCATCGACGGCGACCCGGTTCGCACCTCGCGCGAGGAAGAGGTCGATGTTTTCCCGGCGATGGTCCGCCAGCGGCGCGTCGGCCAGGAGGTCAAGCTCAGCGTCCTCCGAGCCGGCCAATCGGTGACCGTGCCGGTCACCCTGGAGCGCAGCCCGCCGGCCACCCGCGAGATGCGACGCTACCGTCACCTCGGCCTGGGCTTCACCGCACGGGACCTCTCCGACGAGGACCGGCGCACCCAGAAGGTCGAGCCGATGGTGCATGGGCCGGTGGTGGCCGAGGTCGAGCCGGGCAGCCTGGCGGCCGTCGCCAACCTGCGCGGCTCGGATATCGTGCTCTCGGCGGACGGGCAGCCCACGCCCGATGTGAAGACGCTGCGGAAGGTAATGGTCGAAATCGAGAAGGCCGGGCGCGAGCACCTGGTTTTGCTGGTCTCACGCGGAATTCATACCGCCTTCATTGAGATTGAAACGCCCTGGGTTAACAAGTAGAATAAAGGTTCACTTACTTGTCGGGCCAACCCCCGGCGCAACAGGAGGACGGCTATGTCCGGTTTGAAGCGCGTGTTGAGTGTGTTGTGTGTCGGCGTGTTGCTGG
>CAZBCO010000359.1:0-8489 GCA_964490295.1 uncultured Planctomycetota bacterium | reverse complement strand
CAGGCTGCTCTTGATGTGGGCGGCCGAGTTCCCCTCGCCGTGATGATAGCCGTCGTCGAAGGGGATGACCTTGTCCAGCTCGAACCGGAGGTCGCGGGCCACGTCGGGGTCGGCGTTCTCGTTGATGGTGATCGCCGCGGTGGTGTGCGGGCAATAGACCAGGCAGAGGCCGTCGGTGATGCCGGCCTCGCGCACCGCCCGGGCCACGGCCTCGGTGATGTCCAGCAGCTCGGTTCGCTCGTGGGTCTGCACTCGGAATTCGGTCATCGCCATCGTCCCCGGCTATGGGGTCTTATCGGAAGCCAGGTCAAGCCGTACCACCGGGGGGTTACGCCCCGTGCTCGCTGAGCACCTCGGCAATGGCTTCGTCGAGCACGGCGAGGCCCTCGTCGATGGCGTCGCGGGTGCTGATCAGCGGCGGGGCGATCTTCAGTGTCCCGCCCGCCAGGCCCACCGGCGAGAACATCAGCAGGCCCTTTTGCATGCAGCGCTCGACGAAGCGCAGGGCCAGCGCGCCGTCCGGCTCGGTGGTGCCGGGCTGGATCACAAACAGGCCGGCGACCAGGCCCTTGCCGTAGGCGTCGCCCAGGCAGTCGTACTTGGCGACCATCCGCTTCAGCCCGGCCATCAGCACCTTGCCCATCCGGGCGGCGTTCTGGGGCAGTTTCTCCTTCACGAT
This sequence comes from uncultured Planctomycetota bacterium, assembly GCA_964490295.1. Taxonomy (GTDB): domain Bacteria; phylum Planctomycetota; class PUPC01; order PUPC01; family PUPC01; genus CAZBCO01. Next base: position 7,810 of record CAZBCO010000359.1, on the reverse strand, counting down.
CAGGTCGAGGTTGGCCAGAGCCGCGGCACAGCAGACCGGGTTGCCGGTGTGCGTGCTGGTCATGCTGCCCGCCGGATACTGATCCATCAACGCGCCCCGGCCCAGCAGCGCGGCGATGGGCAGCGAGCTGGAGATGCCCTTGCCGAAGCAGGTCAGGTCGGGCGTCACGCCGTAGTGCTGGAAGCCGAACATCTTGCCGGTGCGGCCGAATCCGGCCTGCACCTCGTCGAAGATCAGCACGGCCTGGTACTTGTCGCACCATTCCCGGAGCGACTTGGCGAAGGGCACGGGCAGGAACCCGCAGTTGCCGCCCTGATAGGTCTCGGTCATCACGCCCGCGACGTGCTTGGGGTTCACCCCCTTCTGCTTGAGGGCCTTCTCGAAGGCCTCGAAGCTGCGGTCCTCGCAGCGGTAATCGCCGGGATAGGGCACCTGCACGAAGTTGCTGGAGTCCATCGGAATCCAGCTCTTCAGGCCCGGAATCCCGCCCGCGAGCTGCGAGCCGAGCGTGCGCCCGTGGAACGCGCCCTCGAAGGTCACGAAGATATTTTTCTTCTTGCCGCCCGCGGTCTGCCCGTGGGTCAGCGCCAGCTTGATGGCGCACTCGGTGGTCTCGGCCCCGGTGGTCAGCAGGAAGATTTTGTTCAGCTCTTTGGGGGCGAGCTTGACGATGCGCTCGGCCAACGCGCGGCGCACGTCGCTGGGGAAGCAATAGTTGTGCAGCAGGCCGTGCTTGGCCTGGTCGGTGACCGCCTTGACGATCTCCGGGCGGCTGTGCCCCGCGCTGGCGACCAGTACGCCGGAGCTCCAGTCGAGCCACTGGTTGCCCCAAGGGTCGTAAACGCACAGGCCCTTGGCCCGGTCCCACACCACCGGCGGCTGCCCGGTCATCGAGACCGGCTCCAGTTGGTGCAGCTTCTTCAGGATGGCCAGCGCCCCCTTGGGCGGGATTTCGGTCTTGATCCGGCGGTACGCGGTGCGCACCTTGGCCACGTTTTTCGGGGTCAGCGAGTAGTTGCCACCAGCCATGCTCATCTCCTCAGCAAACAGTCGGGTTTCAGGAAGGCGAATGATAGCCGCTCCGGCGACGAAATGCAAGGCTTTCGAGCGAGAAGATGGCCCCTTTTAATGCCGTACCGGGGCCTAACCGCCGCGCGGCCCGTGCTCACGGCTTCTCGGCGCCGGGCAGGCGGTAGCCCACCCGCTCGGTCTTGCCGTCGAGCGTCAGGTCGAGTTCTAAGGCGTCACCTCCGAGTGGCGGCTCACCCACCAGCTCAACCTGTACCGCCGGGGCCTCGCCCTCGAACGGCACCAGCACGGTGACGAACCGCACCGGGGCGGCGCCTTTGCGGAGGTGATAGACAGCGGCGTCGCGCGGCTCTTTGACGTCATAGTGCATCGACGCGAAGCCGGCGGTCTTCACCAGCGAGACGCCGGGCAACGCCATCCCCTGCACCAGCAGGTTGGTCCCGCCCTCGAGCGCCGTCCGGGCACGCAACGCGGCCGGATCGAAGGCCGTCTTGCCGGGGGCCAGGCCGAAGTAGACGCGGGCCACGCCCGTCGTCGCCCCCAGCGCCTCGTCCACGATGACCACGTAACGCTTCTCCTTGCCGAAGAGCACCGCCCGCCGATGCGTGAGGCCCGGATAGCTCCCGTTCTCGACCACCAACCGGTCGAGAGCCTCGCCCGGCTCCCAGAGCAGCAGCTTCGGCTTGTAGGCCGTGTCCTTGCCGTCCAGCGTGAGCGTGTTCTTGACCGAGGTCCGGCGGAACCACGGCCGCCATTTCTTGTCGTGATAGGAGTAGCACCCCGAACTCAGTATCAGTCGCCGTCCTCCGGCGGACAGCTCAAACGTCCCGTTGTCCGGATGACAATGCCCTCCGCCGTCCGGCCCGCACTTGAGGATGAGGAACATCGCCTGCGGCGTCCAGTCGGTGCGCATCGAGTGGATGCCCGCGTGGGGCAGGCTGAACGCGGTCGGCGGTCGGCGGCCCGCTTGGCCGCGGCTGCCGAGATAGGCGAAGGTCTCGTTTTCAGGGAACAGGCTCCGCGCCGCGACCAGACTCTCGGATTGGTCCCACGCGGTGTGGTCGTCGCCGAAGCAACTGTTCCGCCCGTCGGGATGCCGGTGGCGAAGGAGCACCTCGAACATCCGTTCGGTGCGAGCGACCACCGCGTCGTCGCCGGGCAGCTCCACCTGGTTTTGCCGCGCCAGCCAGAAGGTGCGACCCAGCCAGTAGATCGCCCCGCGATGATAGCCGAAGCATAGCTCGGCGTGCATCCCGTCGGGCAGCACCTGGCGGTTCAACTCGGCGACGAGGTGTTTCGCCGCCTGCTCGCGCCAGCGTTTGGCCTCGCGGAATTCCGGGAAGTTGAGGGCGATAAACGCCAGCCCCTCGGCCTCCATCAGACCCCAGTTCAGCCGGTTGAATCCCTTGGGCCGGTCGGACAGCAGGCGGGCGTTCTCGTGCAGCGCGGTGAGGAAGCCGACCAGCAGCTCCGGCGTGTAGTGCGGCGAATGCAGGAAATAGTAGAAGTGGCTGGTCCAGCTATTTCCCCGGATACCCAGGTTCAGCGCCTGCCAGGGCGGATACCCCATACGTTCGCCTGCGTCCTTATGGTTCGGCGGGCAGCTCGCCAGCCAATCGGCCAGTTGGCGGGTGTAGGCTTCGGCGTATTTCTCGTCGCCGGTGTGCCAATAGGCCCGGCCCAGCGGCCACCAGGAATAATGCCGATGAAGCTGATAAATCCACTCGATGTCCTTCTCCGGGTGGCGGTTGGTATGCCAGTCGATCTTCTCGCCGAAGTCGTGGCGGGGCATCACCGCCGCGGCGATCAGCTTGTTGCGGACGGCATCGTCGGCAATTTCGAGGTCGTCGCCCACGGCGACCTTGCCGCGCAGCCGTTCGCGCTCTTCGGGCGGTGCCCACACCACCTGGCCGGGGACGCGGTGGTCCAGCAACAGCGGCGTCACGCTCCGGCGCGCCCGGTAATAGGCCAGCAGCCTCCGAGCGGCCTCCTCGGGCGTTTCCGCCGCCGCCACCTCCTTCAACCCGGGCTGTTTCAAGTCCAGCAACGTAAGCAGACGTTTCACCGCCGCCTCCTTCAGCTTGGGAGCGTCCGGCCTCGCCGCCGCCGACGCGGCCCCACACCATACGGCCAAAACGCACAATCCCATCATCAGCCAGGTCACCAGGTGAGCACGCCTCACCGATGAACCCCTTTGTTTTCCGATCGCTTTCACGGGTCACCTCCTGATCAACTCGCCCTCTATCCCCCCACTACTATAGAGTCAGAAAAGAGGCCCGTTTTTGGCCCTTAAAAAATTTTCCACCAAAATAATTTGCGAATATAAACGCAACGCCTTTTATAACAAGCCCTTGCATTGCCGCTATTTTTTTGGGGAAAATCGCGATTTCGGCCCATGAAAGCAGCGGACCGACCACGCTACGCTGTGCTCCGAGGCTTTACGCACCGGCACCGGGGGCATCCTCGCGCATCCGCGCCGACGTGATCACCACCGGCTTGAGCGGCACGTCCTGATGCCCGCCCCGGCTGCCGGTGGGGACGCCTGCGATCTCATCCACCACGTCCATCCCGCACGTGACCTTGCCGAACACGCAGTAGCCGAAGCCGTTGGCGGTCTCGTTCTGGTGGTTAAGGAAGTCGTTATCGACGAGATTGATAAAGAACTGCGAGGTGGCGCTGTCCACCACCGAGGTGCGGGCCATGGCCAGCGTACCGCGCTGGTTGCGCACATCCGATTTCGCCTCGTTCCGAATCGGCGACTTGGCCGGTTTCTGGGCCATCTCCGGGGTAAACCCGCCGCCCTGGATCATGAACTTGGGAATCACGCGATGAAAAATCAGCCCGTCAAAGAACCCGTCGCGCACGTAGGCCTCGAAGTTCTTCGCCGTCACCGGGGCCTGGTCGGCCCACAGCTCCGCGTGAATGGTCCCCATCGACGTCTCCATCACCAATTCCGGATTTTTGCACTTGGCCATCTCTTTCTCCTGTAAGCCGTTTATTCCACTGAGCGGGGCCACCGAGGCCTCTCCCGCTTCGCCGGACTGTCGGCGGGTCATGTCTCCGCACATAATTGACGGATATATTCGGGCAACACAAAGGCGGCGGCGTGAAGCTCCGGCGTGTAATACCGGGTGGCCAGGGGGTTCTTGGCAAAGCGTCGCCGCAGGGCCGCGGGCCGGAGGCGTCGCGAGAAGTCGGTCAGGCTCATCATCGGATGGGTGAAGTAGCCGCCGATGTAAGTGGGCACCGCGGTGAGAAAGACCTGCACGCAGGGAAAGACCGAGCGCGCCCGACGCACCGCAGAGGCCAGCTCGTCGCCCTGAAGGAACGCGCTGCCGGTCTGCCGCACCAACAGCCCCTGGCGGCCGGTCACCCGCGCGGCGTTCTGGTAGAAGGTCTCGCCGAAGAGCGGCATGCTCGGCCCCAACGGGTCGGTCGAGTCCACGATGACCACATCGAACCGCTCGTCGGTCTCGGCCACGAAGGCGGCCCCGTCACCGATGATCACTTCGGCCCGCGGGTCTTTGAAGGCCTGGCCGCAGATGCTGCGCAGGTAGCGCTTGGCGGCGCGGACCACCTCGCCGTCGATGTCCACCATCACCACCCGCTCGACGGGGTGCCGCAGCACCTCGCGGAGCACGCCGCCGTCGCCGCCGCCGATAATCAGCACCCGCTTCGGGTTCGGATGGGTGTAGAGCGGCACGTGAACCATCATCTCGTGGTAGATGAATTCGTCCGCTTCGGTGGTCTCGACGATATCATCCAGCACCAGAATGCGGCCAAAGCCCGGCGACTTGTAGATCGCCATCTGCTGGAACTCGGTCTTCTGCGTCATCAGCTCGCGGCAATTCGGATAGCCGGCCTGAATCGACGAGTGGAGCTTTTCGACAAAATCCGCCATTAGTGCATCCCCCGAAAGGCTTCCATCACCTGGATGCGGGAGGTCTGAAACGCCTTGGAGAAGACCGGGATGGCCTTGTGCGGGTCCAGCATATTGCAGAGAAAAACGTCCAGGGCGGCATAACCCCATTCGGGCCAGGTATGGATGCTGATATGGGATTCGGAGACGATGGCGACCCCGGAAATGCCGTTGGTCGGCGAAAAAACATGCAGCTTGATTTCAAGCAGGGTGGCCCCGCACGCCTCCACGGCGTCTCGCAAAGCCTTTTCTACCACGGGAAGTTGGTCAAGCCCCTGGGCCTCCCAGACATCGAGCAACAGGTGCCTCCCGGCAAATGAGATCTCAGGTTCCACCGTCGGTTTGTCCTCCATTATCCAAACGCCTGATTCCGAAACACAGCACACTGGGGGGGCGCCCCCGCCGGAGCGTCATCGGACGTTCCGGCACCGTCGCAATCCAAAGCCACGGGCATCAGATGCCAGGGCAATCCGGCAATCAACGAGCCGGTGTTATGAAACGTCATCCCGCCGTAGCGGTAGTTAGCGAACGTCGTGTGGGTGTGGCCGAAATAGACATCGGTCACGCCCTCGGTCAATCCGTCGGCGGCGAGATCAAAGGCTCGCAGAATCCGCCGCGCACAACTTCGCCCGCTGACCATCGGGGCATGCCAGCGATGCACCCGCATGCGATGCAGCAGGCGGTACGTGCGGCTCAGGGCCGCATGCTGCTTGAGGATCGTCGGCTTCAGCCGCCGGGTAAACGGGTCGGATTCGTTCCGCCGCAAGAACAGATCGCCGTGAAAGAACAAGGCCGCCCCCACGCGGGCGCAGGCCGGATGCCATTCAAAGTTCGGGGCCGACGCCGCCAGCGGCTCCAGCCGCTCGGCGAACGGGGCCAGGCCGTCGTGATTGCCCATCACATAAATCACGCGGCAGGCCGGGTGCTCGGAGGCAAAACGCTCCAGCCATCCGGCCGCTTCCTCCGTCGCCTCGTCCAGGCTGCGGTGCGTGCGCCAGCGGAAGTCGAACACATCGCCGTTCAGCACGAAGAAATCCGCCTGCCTGGCCGCGGCTTGCATACGGCCCATCTCGTCCACAGCCGTCGACCACGGCGTGAACAGATGCAGATCGGAAATCACATATCCCGCGGCCATTCGCTGCTCCTGTGACGACACCAAACCATCATCCTAACGCGATTTCCCGTGCTAATCAATATGACACTGAAATTGCCCGCTGTCCGCCCTGCCCTATTCCAGCCCCATCCGCGTCAGCGAGCGGACGATGCGCACCTCTTCGGGCCGGAACCGCCCGTGCGAGGCCTCCACCACCTTGCTCAGGCTATGCGTCTTCAGCTCGGCCATCAGCTCGGCGATGCTCCGTCGGCGGGCCGGGTCGATCTGGACATCGGCATCGACCTCGCGCCCCGCGCGGATCAGATCGGCGACCTGCTGGGCTGCTTTGGTCGGCGTAATCCGACGCCGCCGGGCGATCTGCACCCAGGACATGCCCTCTTGCACCAGGTCCCAGGTCGCGTCCAGCTCCTCGCTCCGCGTCAGGCGGGCCGGGGGCTTTTTCCCGTAGGGACGCCGCGGGCGCGCGGGCGGCTCGACATCCTCGATGTCCCCCACCGGCTCGTCGGCCCGGCGTGACCGAAGCGCCTCGACGCGGTCGGGATGCTCCCGCACGAAGTCCTGAATCGGCGGGAGGAACGCGTCGGCGTATCGCTCCAGCTTCTTGCGCCCCACGCCGCTGATGCCCACCATCGCCTCGCGCGTCTCCGGGAACCGGCGGGCCATCTCGTGCAGCGTCTTGTCCGAGAACACCACATAGGGCGGGACGTTCTGCTCGGCAGCGAGGCGTTTGCGCACCGCCCGGAGCGTCTCGAACAGCTCGGCGTCGTAGTCGCCCGCGCCGGTGGGCAGCGTCTGGATCGCTTTGCGGCGCGGCTGGGCGATGGCGAAGGGCCGCCCATCGGTCAGCACCTCGCGTCCCGGCTCGGCCAGCTTGAGGATGGGATAGCCGTCGTCCGTCTCGGCCAGGCAGCCGGCGGCGACCAGGTGCTCGACCAGCGTGCGCCAGTAGGCCTTGTTCTTGTCCTTGCCCGCGCCGTAGGTCCGAATCTGGTCGTGCCTCATCTCGCGCACCCGCGCCGTGTTCGCCCCGGCCACCACGTCGACGATATGCGTCGCGCCGAACTGCTGGCCGGTGCGCAGCACGGCCGACATCAGAATCTGGGCGTCGCGGGTCGCGTCGACCTCCTCGATGTCGCCGGAGCAGACATCGCAGCCGGTGCAGGGGGCGGCGAGCGCCTCGCCGAAGTAGCTCAGCAGTTGCTCCCGGCGGCACTGGCTGGTCGCGGCGAAGGCGGTCATCTGTTTGAGCTTGGCGGAGCCGACGGCGCGCTCGGCCTCGTTCTCGGTCTGATTGATCCAGAAGCGCACCTTGGCCACGTCGCCCCGCCCATAGAACAGCACGCAGTGTGCCGGCTCGCCGTCGCGGCCCGCGCGGCCGGTCTCCTGATAATAGCCCTCCAGGTTCTTGGGCAGGTCGCCGTGAACAACCAGGCGGACGTTGGATTTGTCGATGCCCATGCCGAAGGCGATGGTGGCGACGATGACATCGACCTCGTCGCGGTTGAACGCCTCCTGGTTCGCGTGGCGCTCGTCGTCGTCGAGGCCCGCATGATACGGCCGGGCGTTGATGCCGTGCTCGCAGAGGAACGCGGCGGTGCGCTCCACGTCCTTGCGGGTCGCGCGGTAGATGATGCCCGACTCGCCCGGATGCCGGCCCAGCACGTCGAGCATCTGGCGACCCAGACGCTCCTTGGGCACGACCGAGTAGAAGAGGTTGGGCCGGTCGAACGAGGCCCGCACCGTGTGCG
>CAZBCO010000358.1:0-4478 GCA_964490295.1 uncultured Planctomycetota bacterium | reverse complement strand
CCCGCCCGCCGGAATTGCGAATGGTGAACCGCCGAAACTTTCTCGGCGTGCTGCGGCTTTCCATTCCGTCCGGCAGGTGCTATGATAGATGCAGGTCCCTGGCAACGAATTTCGGGAGCACGGTATGGAATCGCAGGACACCGCCTCGTTGCATTACCAGCCTCTGCCGCCGCCGGGCGAGGCGCCCGACGCCCTCTCGCCGCAGGAGCGGGCGGTGCTCGACACCGTGAACCAGAAGGTCGCCGCGGCCGCCTCGCTCCCGAAGCTGATCGATTTCCTCTTCCAGGCCACGCGCGACATCTGCCCCTGCGACCGCGTGGGCGTGGCGTTCATCGAGGAGGAAGGCCGCCTGATCCGCTCCTATTACTCGGTGGCGGACTACGAGCCGCTGCTGATCGACGCCGGCTACTCCGAGGTGCTGGAGAAAAGCTCGCTGCGCCGCGTCATCGACGAGGGCGCGGTGCGCCTCATCGACGACCTCGAAGCCTATTACCGGCAACATCCCAACAGCGTCTCGACCCGCCTGATCCTGCGCGAGGGCGTGCGCTCCAACATGACCTGCCCCCTGCGGGTGGACGACCGCAACGTCGGCGTGCTGTTCCGCAGCTCGCGCCGGCCGCGGGCCTACACCGCCCACCAGGTGAGCCTGCACCTCCACATCGCCGAGCGGCTGGGCCAGGCCGTGGAGAAGGCCTATCGCATCGAACAACTGCGCTCCGCGAACCTGGCCTACGCCGAGATGCTGGGGTTTGTGAGCCACGAGCTGAAAAGCCCGGTGGCCTCGCTGGTCACCGACGCCACGCTGCTGGTCGAGGGCTACCTCGGCCCGATGACCGACGAGCAGCGCAAGAAGGTCCGCCGGATGATCGCCAAGGGCAACTACCTGCTCGGCCTGGTGCGCGAATACCTCGACCTGGCCCGCATCGAAGGCGGCGAGCTGCGGCTCAACCTCCGCCGCGTGGACGACTTCCTCGGCGAGGTGATCGACCAGGCCATCGACATCGTCCTGCCCCAGATCGAAGACCAGGGGATGCTCCTGGAGCGCAGCGTGCCCGAGGCGATGCCCCCGGTCGATTGCGACCCCAGCCTGCTGCGCATCGTGCTGGTCAACCTGCTGAGCAACGCGGTCAAATACGGGCGACCGCGCGGCCGCATCCGTGTGCAGGTCGTCTTGGAAGATGCGACCGCGCGAGTCACCGTCTGGAACGAAGGCCCCGGCTTCCCCGAATCGGCTCAGGCCGTGCTCTTCCGCAAGTTCTCCCGCGTTCACAAGCCCGAGCTGATGCAGCAGAAGGGGACCGGCGTGGGGCTGTACACCTCGCTGCGCATCATCCAGCTCCACGGCGGCCGCATCTGGGCCACCTCCGAAGAAGGCCACTGGGCCCAGTTCGCCTTCCACATCCCCCTGAACAAGCCCCAACCCGACGACGATTCCGAGGCGACGCCGACGGCGTGAGGGAGGGGCGGGTCAGATCAGCGCCAACTGCCTGGTCAACACACCATCCAGCCAGGCGGGACTATTCACCAGGGGCACTTGCAACAATTCTTTCGGCTCAATCTTGTGGAGTCCTCCGCCGTAAGCCCGCCCGGCATGTAACACGTGTTCGGCCGGAATCTGGTTTAAGGCTCTCCCCAGTTCCAATGCCCGTTCGGAGTCCTCCCCCAGCAGGGCATTCAGTTCGGGCTTGGGATAGAGGTTGAGGAAGACATTGGTCACAATCGCCGAGGAGAAGTTGACGAAAAAGCGAATCGGGCATTTTCGCCCTGGAATGGCTCGCCCCATGTAGGACGCGAGAAAACGGGAAGGCTCCCGCCGCTCTTGAAAATACCAGACCTCTTTCTGGGCGCAGAGATAGCCTTCCGGGATGCCTTGAGCAACGCCCTCCTGCAAATACGCCCACAACCCGGCGTATCGCTTCTGCACGACCTCAGGAGGGAGGGGGCAATCCAACAGATAGCGAAAGGCGGCCCCCAAGGGCAACCCGTCGTCTGTGGAGGAAATCACCGGTTCGCGTAGAAAACGCGGGCTGGGGAGGATCGGCCGCAGAAATTCTCGCGGGATATCGTATTGAGCGGCCTGCTCGCCGGCGAGAATGAAGAAGGCATTGGCCCCGGTGGCGATACCCCGTCGGACCGAGAAGAGGTCGCCCAAGCGACATGCCTCGCACGAGGGGTCGCCGTTCTCGAAGTGCGACGGCGTCCACTTGTTCAAGCGGCGCAGCTCGGCGTGGGTCATCACCCGCTTCTGACTCGGCTTGACGTAATCCGCACCGAACGACATCTCGCAGGTGGAGCGGTCTTCCGGCGGTGCCTTGCGATAGGTGACGATACACGAGGAGACCAAGGCGTCGTCGAACTGCACCTCGTCGGGATCGAAATGATGAATCGAGAGCAGGGTCACGCGGGAGGTCAGATACTCCCGAAGCACACGGCCGTAGTTGACATACAGGAACTCGGCGGGCAGCAGCCAGGAGGCGACCGCGCCGTCGGCCAACAGGGCGTCGGCCAACAAGACAAAGTAAACATACAGCCCGGAGAGGCCGCTCACCCGCAACCCCAGCCGCCGCGCCACTCTCGATTGCAAGGCCACCTTCAAATCCGCTTGCAGGTGGTGATGTCGGACATAGGGCGGATTGGTACACAACAGCGAGAACCGTCCGGCCTGGTCGGGATCGGAGGCAAATTCCACGAAATCCCCGTCCAGCACGCGCAGCCCGGAGGACTCCCAGAGGGCCTTGGCAATACCGCCATAGGCGGGGTCAATTTCGCAACCGGTCGCGGATTCCACGCGGCCCGGCGGCGCATGCCGCAGCAACGCGCTGAAGAAGACCCCCGAACCGAGAGCCGGTTCCAGAAAGGCGACCGGAACGTCCGAGGGCAGCGCCTCCAGCGAGCGGGCCACCATCTGGGAGGCGATCGGGAAGGGCGTGGAGAATTGGCCGAGACGGTTCCGTTCCGCGGCATGCTTGCTCGCATCGACCGCTGCCTGAGCCTCACCACGGCGCCTTTCCAGCTCCGGAACGGTAGCCGCCCCGTAAGCCACCGACGCCTCCCTCACGGTCGTAGACCGCTCCTTGCCGGGGGGCGCGAAGATCGCCTTGAAATCCCCGGTACGATGCTCCCAAACCCAGTCAATCCCCTCGGCGGCCTCATAGCCAAGATAGCCGGGTTCGAAGTAGCCGCATAAATACAACAGAAAGACGACGTTGTCCCCGTATCGCTGCTTAAGTTGATGCAGCTTTTGAGCTTCTTCTTTCCGGCGCTTGTTGGTGTTCGCCGCGTCGCCGGCCGATTTTGCTTCGATCAGAACCGGCAAATCCCCCGCCTTCGCGCGATGGGGATTAACCACACAGTCGATGGGAATCTGAACCGTGGACTTGTCGGTTCCCGCCGGAACCGACAGGCGGAAAGTAAACGTCCCCACCGGCATGGAGAGCAGGTCTTTCGCCGCTTGGGTGGTAATCTCTGTGTAGGCATGCTTTTGCAACCAGCGGCGCAGTGTGTTCAGTTGCCGCCTCTCCTGGGCGTTTCGGATGATGGGGTCCGATGCCGCCCCGCACATCCGGTCGGCGACCACCGTGGCGGCTCGGTCCAGTTTCTGTCTGGACGGGGAGCGCGAGGAGGCGATCCAGGGGATCAGGTCGCTGTCAACCAGTTCGGAAATCACATCGCAAAGCTGCTGAAGGTTGGCCATCAACGCTTGCCGTGGCATACGTTTGGGTAATCGCGGCGACGTCTTCTCGCTCCCCTCCAACGCAATGATCAGCGCCCTTTTAACGTGGGCCAATCCCATCAGCCGGTCGCGGGCCAAGGGCGGAGCCGTGACCATGCGCAAGATCGGGAGCAGCCCCGGCGTTTCACAAAGCACCTCCGGAACAATCCGCGTCAGGTTCGCCGTCTCGCGGAAGGCCTCCAACACAGAGGCGGTGGCCACACGACGTTGCTCCCGGTAGGTCTCCGGAGCAAAGCGCAGAAACCAATCATTATAGAAGTCGATGGATTTCTCAACATCCGCCTTCCAAAGCTGCGGCTTGTCAACGTTGATCGGCATTATTATACCCTGTTGCGGCTTGGCACCGGCACCCTGCACATCGCCCTTCTCACGGCACCTATGCTACCCCGTTGGAGCTTAAGATTCAACCGATTTCCAAAAGAGAGGAACGCGACGGTACCGCAGCCCGCCGACGATTCCGAGGCGACGTGAAGAAGAGCGCGCGGGAGCATGGGGGCCTGGGAATAATGGGAGTCATTGGATCGCCTCGTGCTCGCAATGTGGCACGGCCATCTTGGCCGTGGTTAAAAGGATGCACGGGCGGGACGCCCGTGCCACGGAAAAGCCCGCTCCTCATCTCCCATGCCCCCTTCCCCTTCCCCCGTTTTACACAGCCCCCTTCGTGCTCTTCGTGCCCTTCGCGGTGAAAAAAATGCTCTTCGTCGTGCCGTCGTGTCGTCGTGGCAATAAAGTGGAACCGTAATGC
>CAZBCO010000357.1:0-3239 GCA_964490295.1 uncultured Planctomycetota bacterium | reverse complement strand
CCGTGCGAGAGGCAGATGGCCTCGATCCCGAAGATGAAGTTCTCCATGTAGGAGCTGACCCCCTCGCCCGCGTCGAACAGCAAGCGGGCCGGTTTGTAGTGGAACCAGGTCGAGTACATCGCCTTCGAGTAGCCCCGAAGGTTGTCCAGAATATCATCGGCAAGAGCCACGTGTTCACTCCTTTGTGAGCCGCCGGCGACCGCAGGTCACACGGGGCTGATGTTGGGCGACGGGTCCAGCAGATGCTGCCCGTCGCACGAGACGTCGTTCAGGCCGGACATGCCCTCCCGGCAGCACGAAAAGACCAGCCCGGCCTCATGGGCCAGCGCACATAGCTGCTCCATGCGTCGCCGCCGTTCGCGCTCGATCAGATAGCGATAGCCCGACTGTGCTTTTGTCTCGTAGAGCGGCTCGCTGAGGGCGGCCGCTTCGGGAAACGCCCGACGAAACCTCACGGCGCTGTCGCGCCGCATCTTGAACGTGCTAGATACTACCTGATTTACCCCCACCAATGCAAGTCTCTGGAGCAAAGCCCGCAGACTCTCCGGAGCATCGTTCACTCCGGGCAACAGCGGGTCAATCCGGCAGAGCGTTCGGATGCCCCGCCTGCCGGCCTCGGCCAGTGCCGCCAGCCGCCGCTCCGGCGACGGGGCATACGGCTCCAGCCGAGCCGCCAGCCCGGCGTCCAGCGTGGTCAGCGTCAGCCCCACCACCGCCCGCCCCGGCGACAGCAGGTCCAGTTCGCGCACCACCAGATCGGACTTGGTCTGCAACAGCAGCGCATAGCCCGCCTCGGCCAGCCGCTCGATGCAGCCGCGGGTCAGCCGCAGCTCCGCCTCCGAGACGCGCGGCGAATCGGGATAAGGATCGGACGACAGCGAGAGCACCACCGGCAAGGTTCGCAGCGGGGCCAGCTCCGCATCGGAGGCCAGCCGGGCGAGGTCGCGCTCCAGATGAGCCACCACGTTAACGCGCGGCCCCCAGGCTTCCGAATCGCGCCCCCAGCGCCCCCGGCTGTAGGTGCTGGTGTAACAGTAGAGGCAATCGAACCCGCAGCCGGTGTAGACGTTCAGCGTCAGCTTCGGCCCGCAGGTACACAGCGGCGAGTGATACGGGTCGAACGGCTTGAGCGCCTTCAACCGAGCGGCCAGCTTTGCTTTCGAAGACCGGGTCCATTCCATAACACCATTGTAGCCGGAGACGGCGGCAGCGGGGAGGCCCTTTTTCGGGCAAGCCCTTCGACGCCACGTTCGCACGTTGCCAGCGGCCTGGGGCCTGGCTATAATCAAACCATGAACCTCTCCGCTGAAACCCTTCGAGCACGCGCGGCTGAAGCCCAACGCATGCTGGCCTCGTGCCATCTGTGCGGGCACCACTGCGGCGTCAACCGCGCGGCGGGGCAACGGGGACGCTGCCGGTGCGGCTCAGAAGTTCGCGTGGCGTCAGCCCAATGCCACCCCGGCGAAGAGCCGGCGCTCGGCCCGCAGTCGGGCACCCTCTTCTTCTCGCGCTGCAACTTGAGCTGCGTGTTCTGCCAGAACTGGCAGATCAGCCAGGAGGGTCAGGGCGATGACCTCAGCCGCGAGGAACTTGCGGAAAGAATGCTTCGGCTCCAGAACGCGGGGGCGGCGAATATCAACCTGGTAACGCCCACCCCCTGGGTGCCACAGATTCTCGAGGCTCTGGTGCTGGCCGTCGAGCAGGGGTTGACCCTCCCGGTGGTATACAACACCGGCGGCTACGACACGCCGGAGACACTGGCGCTGATGGAGGACGTGGCCGATATCTATCTGCCGGACATGAAATATACCTGGCCGTCGGCCTCCGAGCGCTACTCCGGGGCAAAGGACTACCCGGAGGTCAACCGGGCCGCGGTAAAGGAGATGTACCGCCAGGTCGGCGACCTCGTGTTCAACACACATCAGCAGGCCCGGAGCGGCCTTTTAATCCGACTGCTGGTGCTGCCCAACGGGTTGGCCGGCACGGAAAACTCACTCCACTGGATCGCCGAGCAACTGTCCACGGCCACCTGGCTGAGCATTATGGCCCAGTATGGCCCGCTGCATCGGGCGATGGAGTTTCCGGAGCTCGCCCGCCCGGTGAAGCCCGAGGAATACCATCAGATCATCGACCTGGCCGATGCTCTGGGCTTCGAGAACTTCTATACCCAGTCCCCGCGCAGCATGGAATCCCTCCGCCCTGATTTTGACCGCGAAGACCCCTTCGCGGTGCCCTGAGCGGCGGGGTTGACGCGGCGGCACAGCCGCTTTAGAATCGCAGCCCGACGCACCCAAAGGAGCTTGGTCTTGGTTGATTCACACGCCCATCTGGACGACCGCCGGTTCGACGCGGACCGCGAGGCGGTCATCCAGCGCGCCCGCGAGGCGGGCGTCGAACGAATCATCTGCCCCGCCGGCGACCTGGCGGGCAGCCGCCGCGTGCTGGAACTGGCCCACCGCCACGAGGGCCTCTTCGCCGCCGTGGGCATGGACCGCGACGGCGTGGCCGCCCTCGACGACGCCGCGTTGGCCGAGCTGAAGCGGCTGGCTGAAGATGAGCACTGCGTGGCCATCGGCGAGATCGGGCTGGACTACCATTACGACACGCTGCCCCGCGACGTGCAGAAGGCGGGCTTCGAGGCCCAGGTCGAACTGGCCAACGCACTCCGCCTGCCGGTCATCGTCCACTGCCGCGAGGCGTTTGACGACTGCCTGGAGGTGCTGGAGCGGCACGGGGCGCGCGGCGTGATGCACTGCTTCTCCGGCGACGAACAGATCGCCCGCCGCTGCACCGATCTGGGCCTGATGATCTCGTTCTCCGGCACGGTCACCTTCAAGAAGGCCGAAGCGCTGCGTCAAGCCGCCCGCAGCCTTCCCTCGGAACACCTGATGATCGAGACCGACTGCCCGTATCTGGCGCCGGAGCCGCAGCGCGGGCAGCGGAACGAGCCGGCCTTTGTGGTGCATGTCGCCGAGCGGCTGGCCGGGGTGCTGGGTCTGTCGGTCGCCGACGTTGACCGCATCACCACCACCAACGCCCATATCCTCTTCGGCCTGCCGGTCGACGAAACGCCCGCCATCGTCTATCCCATCCGCGACTCGCTCTATGTCAACCTCACCAACCGCTGTACCAACCGCTGCGTGTTCTGCCCCCGCTCGACCAACCCGCGCGTCAAGGGGCACTGGCTGGGGATGACGGAGCAGGACGAGCCTTCGGCGGAGCAGGTGCTCGAAGCCATC
>CAZBCO010000356.1:0-4894 GCA_964490295.1 uncultured Planctomycetota bacterium | reverse complement strand
CTCTTTGATGAACTCCTCGCTGTCGGCACTTTGCAGGACATGAAGGCCCGAAATCCGCCGGTCGGGGCGCAGGCCAATAAGCAGGCGGGTGGTGCCCATATAGCCGACGACATGGTCCGCGGCGGGTGAGGTCGAGGCGATATATCCCAAGAGATTCTCCGTTGCGTCCAGCACACGGCACCATCCGTTGGGTTGGTCAGTCTTCAGGACGGTTGCCGCTTGAGGAAACAGTAGCCGGGCATCTTCGAGGCCGATTTTGCCGGCACAAGGAGCGCCCTCGCAGCAAGGGTGTGGATGAGGATGTTCGGCCTGGCTACGGGTAATACCCCGCAATGCAACAATGATTGCTACGAGCATGGCGAGACGGTAGAGCAACAACAAGTATCGCTGCATCAGCGGCTCCAAAAGGCGTTGAGATGTCCTCTACAATGCTATGTTAGCGGGAATCTCGGCGGACGTCAATTTGTCAAAGCGCCAGATCACGGGAGGGCGTTTGCTCGGTCGTGCGTGATGCGGCCGTCGCCGGTCAGATCGATACGCGGCCCGAGGAAGCGAGGGCGTGGCCGCGTGACGTGAATCTGAAGCCAGGCCAGCGTCCGGGCGAGAAATTCCCGGCTTTGGTTGCGCAGCCAACTGCGATAGGTGCGCCGGTCGGACGCCACGCCGACGACTTCCAAACCGAACTGCTGGCCGGTATAGAGAGCTCGCGGCAGGTGAAAGGCGTTGGTGATCAGGATGGCCGATTGAACGCCGAAGACATCGCGCGCCCGGTAGAGCGTGTCGTAGGTTCGGAAGCCCGCGTGATCGAGGAAGATATCCTCGGCGGGCACCCCCTGTTTCAGGGCGTAGGCGAGCATCGTGTTGACCTCGTCGTAGCCCGTCTGGCCGTGGTCTCCCGACATCAGCAACTTGCCGACTTTACCGGCGTGATAAAGTTCTATGCCGACGGCAAGCCGATCTTGGAGGATGGCCGAGGGGCCGGAGGGCCAGGCGCGAGCTCCGAAGATGATGGCCACAGGACGTTCCGGGGCATCAGCCGCCGAGGTGAGGATCACGCCCCGTGTGGCCGAGGCAATGGTCCGGTTGGCCAGCAGGCCGATGCCCGCACCCAGAACCAGCAGGCCAAGGAGGGAACTCAACGAAAAGATAATATGTTTTCGCAGGCGACGAATGGGCCGAGCTCCCTGCTGTTTCACGTCGTTGATGCCTTGGCGATCCGACGTCATATCGTGGGTGAAAGGATGGGCAAACGCACCAAGTGGACGCTTGAGCCTTCAGGCGGTTTGCCCCGAACCTGATGCTTGGGGATGCGGCTAGCGCCCCAGAAAAGCGTTCAGGTCATTTTCACTAATGACCGGAATCCCCAGTTTCTCGGCCTCGGCATAATGGTCGCCGCGCTGGGTTCCGGTGATCAGATAATCGGTGCGAATCGTGACCCGGTCTTCCAACACGCCGCCGTACCGTGCCAGGGCCTCCCGAAGCATGGCCCGTTTTGTGGCGTCAAACACGGTGTCTGCGACAAAAATCTTGGCTCGGCCAGGGTGAAATGCCGGGTTAAGGATGACGTCGCCCTCATTGATCACGCCGACCGGGCTGTCGCCGTCCACCAGGATGGCCCGGCTGATGATGGGAAAGACGGTTTTGACTTCGACCGCGCCGCGTTTGATGCGAGTGCCGTCGCCTCGTATGGTATAAACGTCAAATTTCATACCCGGTCGAACGCCTTCTTTACGGCCGATGTTCAGGACCACGCCCGACACGGCATCCACCCGCAACACCTTACCGTCCGGGGTTTCGCTCTTGGGGTCGGCCGTGGTGGCGACGGTCACCTTCTCTTCCTGTTCCTTCTGGATGCGGTCGCGCAGGGTGATAATCTCATGCTCGCGCTGCTTGATCGTCTCCAGTAGCTCCCGTTCTCTCCGCTGCGCGGCGGAGCGTGCCTCGGCCAGATCCGTGCGTAACCTGGCTGATTCCTGGTCTTTACGTGCAATATCGGCCAGATGTTGCTGGCGGAGTTGTGCGATTTCTGCGTCACGCCGGGCGATGGCGGTGTCCTTCTCGGCCACTTGGGCCTTGACGCTCTCCACCAACGAGTTCAACTGCTCCACGCGCTCGTTGGCCGCGCTGATCTGGTTGCGCAGCCCGGAAATCTCCAGGGCGTGGCGCTTCCTCAAAATTTCGATATAGGCCATCAACGACGGGGCCGTTTCGCTCTCGCCCAGCTCTTTCAACTCGTCGAGCAGCGGCTTCATCTCCTCGCGGACTTTGTCCGGGCTGACCGAGCCGGTCACCTCGCGGAACTTATCGACCTGCATCTCGACCTCGCGGAGCCGCTCGTCCGCCCGCATAAGAGCATACTTGAGGCGCGGCATTCGATCGTAGCGGACATTCTGCGGGGCGTTCTGGTTGAACCCCTCGTTCATCTGCTTATGGGCCTTGACCATCTCCATACTCACCAAGACCAGCCCGGTGGTGGAGAAGACGAACAGCACAACAAAGATGATCAGCGGGACCGGATTGCTTTTCTGTGGAGCCAGAGCCATGAACCACCTCCTTGGGTATAGAGTACCGCTTCTATCATAGCCCAAGACGAGGCAATGTCAACTATGCAATCGCGGGTTTCTGGGGACGGCGGGGATTTTGGGGAATCGTGTTTGACCACCCGCGTCCCGGCCACGTATACTGGGACACTATGGCGAAGTCGCAGGGACGTAATCATAACCGGACGCCACAAAAGCAGGGGGCTTGGACCGCCTGGCTTCTGGGCTCCGCCGATAGTTATGAGGGATACTTTGCCCAGTCGCGGAGCCTGGCGCTCAGCTTCATCCTCATCGCCCCGCTGTTGCTGATCTATGAACTCGCTTTATTGTATTACCCGCCCGCCCAAGCCACGGGGGCGGCCTTTACTCTTCGCAGTCTGCTCTCCAATGTGTTTCGCACTCGCCACGGAATGATCCTGAATATCACGGTGGTGATTCTGTTGCTGTTCGCGGTGGCGGTCTCGGCGCGGAAGCGGGCGCTGCGCCTTCATCTCATTATCCCGATGGTAATGGAAAGCGTGGTCTGGTCGCTGTGTCTGGTGGGCGTCGCGGTGTTGTTCTTCAGGCGTCTGGCCGCGCTGGATGCGGGTGGCCCCGGCTATGCCGGCCCGGATTGGGCCTTGAAGGTGGTCTGGTCTATCGGGGCAGGGGTGTATGAAGAGGTGATCTTCAGGCTGTTTCTGACCAGTGGCCTCTGTTACCTGGGGTTCAAGGTCTTCGAGGAGAATATGTTTCGGGCGAAGGTCTTTGCGGTGGTGGTCAGCGCGGTGCTGTTTGCCCTGTGCCATTTCATCGCTCCGGGTTCGGTGCCTCTGAACGGGCCATACGGGTGGTTGTATTTCCTGTTCTATCTCAGCAGCGGGCTGTTTTTCGCGTTGCTCTATACCTTTCGGGGGCTGGGAGTGGTGGTTTATACCCACGTGATTTACGACGTTGTGGTGCGGATCGCTAACGGATAATCGATGGGCCGGCTACGGTGTTCCGAGCTAATCGTGTTCCGATCGATGGTGCTGGTCATCGTAAAAGGCGTGCTCGCTGGGGGGGATCTGGGGTGCGGGTTGACGGGAACTGAACTGGATAAGGGCTCCCAAAACGCCCATGACCAGCCAGAGGCCGAGCAAGAGGGTCTGTTCCCTGGGCCACTGTGCCCAGGAGACGGGCTGACCTGAAGTGACGGCCTGCGAGACCTCGGCCACCGTGACGCCCCGCCATAGCATCCACCCGGCGGAGACGGCCAGCAATGCCCCGTTGAACGCCGTCGCCAACGTGATGATACCCCGTTGAAGCACCAGAGCAAGAATGCCGCCCAGCAGGGCAAGGAGGGTGATGGTGATGGCTTGGGTCGGCGGCCCGGCGTGGCGGGTTGCCGCAACGGCGAGGCTCACCCCCAAGGCCGAACCCAGCACGAAGACCCCCAGCAGGTACAGGGCGAACATCAAAACGCCGCCCAGCGCGGCAAGCACAACGGCTCCGCCCAGCCCGGCCCAGGCATTGCCCTGGCTTAATTGAAGCCCGGCGCTCATGCCCACGCCCGCCCCGATCAACACCCCCAGCATGGTGACCAACACCTTGAACAGCCGATAGCCCCGCAGGCACATCAGCAGGCCGACCACCATCAACAGGCCCAGGTAGACCTTTTCGGCAGCCCCGTTGGCGAGCCATCCGTCCAGTTCAAGCCCCGGCATAGACATACCTCGCAATGAACAGCACGGCGAACAGGTACACCAGCCAATGCACCTCTCGGTGGCGGCCGGCGACCGTTTTGAGGAACGCATAGCTGATAAACCCGAAGGCGATGCCCTCGGTGATGCTGAAGGTCAACGGCATCAGCATCATCGCCAGGAACGCGGGCAGGGCTTCTGTCGGGTCTTTCCAGCGGATGCCGGTGACGTTGGAGACCATAATGCTGCCGATGATGATCAGCACCGGGGCGATCGCGGGATGCAGGTTCTGCTGATACGCTCCGCCGATCATCTGCACCAGCGGGGAAAAGAACAGCGCGGAGAGAAACAGCAGCGCGGTGACGATGTTGGCCAGTCCGGTGCGGGCACCGTCGGCCACCCCGGCCGCGCTCTCGACATAGCTGGTGACCGTCGAGGTCCCCATTCCGGCCCCGACCACCGTGCCCAGAGCGTCGGCCATCAACGCCCCGCGCGCACGGGGCAGGCGACCGTGCTTCAAGAACCCCGCCTGTTGCGACACCCCGATCAGCGTGCCGATGGTGTCGAACAGGTCGAGGAAGAAGAACACGAAAATTACATGCACCAACCCCAGCTTCAGCGCTCCGAGGACGTCCAGTTTCAAGAGGCCGGAATGGCCCGGCAGGCCCAGAATCACATCATCGGCATAATGTT
>CAZBCO010000355.1:0-4489 GCA_964490295.1 uncultured Planctomycetota bacterium | reverse complement strand
CCGCCCGCGAGCACCTCACCGCCGCCGACCTCGCCGAGCAGCCGCAGGCAGGCGGCGTCTTCCAAGCCAAACCCGGCGTCCGGGGCGTCCCCGCCTTCGCCTTCACCGGATAACTCGGAGGCCTCCTATGCCCGGTAATCGCTGCCCTCATCGCACACTGCCGGCTGGCGATGGAGGGACCCTGTACCTGCGCGGCTCCGACACGATCAGATGAGGGGTTGACTTCACACGGCTATCTGTGTATGCTATTGTGTGAAAGGAGGCTCGTATGGCAACCAACCTTGCTCTTGACGACAAGCTTATCCTGAAAGCCAAGAAGATTGGCGGGCACCGCACCAAGAAAGCGGCAGTAACCACGGCCTTGGAAGAGTATATCCGCCACCGAGAGCAACTCAAGATCATCGACCTGTTTGGCACGATTGACTATGACCCGGCCTATGATTACAAAGCCGAACGGAAACGCCGATGAATGTGCTCGTCGATACGCCGATATGGTCACTCGCTCTGCGACGCCATCAGCGCTTGTCGCCGGTTGAACTGCACCACCTGAATCGTTTTCATGAACTCATCACTCAAAGGCGGGTTCAAATCATCGGCCCCATTCGACAGGAACTCCTGTCGGGTATCCGTGAATTTGCACAGTACGAACGACTGAGGGAGCGACTACGCTCGTTTGATGACATTCCGCTTGATGTGCGTGACTTCGAAGAGGCAGCCGATTACCACAATCGTTGCAGCAATCGAGGGGTTCAGGGGTCATCGGTCGACTTCCTCATCTGTGCCGTGGCGGTCCGTCGCCATTTTGAGGTGTATACGCTCGACAAGGATTTTCCGCGTTACGCTCGCCATCTTGACCTCATGCTTCACACGATATAAGCGAATAAGACCAAGCCGCATCTTAGTGCTATTTTGAGACAGGCCGCACTGTGCTGATAGCCGGCGGAGTCAGTCGTTGTCGGCGGAGTCGTCGCCCCAGATGGACGATGCGATGTCGCGGACTTCGCTCAGCGCCAGTTTGCCGCTGCCGAGGATGGGGATTTCATCGACCTGGTGGAACATCTCCTTGCGGGGAATCCAGAGCTTGGGCAGGTCGGTGGCCTGGAGGCGTTCGAGCAGCTCGTCGAGGCTGATCGGAAGCTCGGTGTGCAGCACGGCGAGGCGTTCGCCCTTGCGGTCGTCCGGCACGGAGGTGACCACGCAGAGGCGTTCGCCGCCGTGGACGCCGGCCGCCTCGTGGATCGCCTCTTCGATGCGGAGGTGCGGGACCATCTCGCCGCCGATCTTGCTGAAGCGCGAGAGCCGGTCGGTGATGGTGATGAAGCCGTCCTCGTCGATGTGGGCGATGTCGCCGGTGCGGTACCATCCGTCCTGCACGGCCTCGGCAGTCTTCTCCGGCTGGTGGAGGTAGCCGAGCATCACGTTGGGGCCTTTGATCAGCAGCAGGCCGGACTCTCCGGGCGGGAGCGTCCGGCCGGTTTCGGGGTCGACCACCTTGGCGGCCACGTTGGGCAGCGTCTGGCCGATGGTGCCCTCTTTGGTGCCGACCTGCACATCGTCGCCGACGCGGACATCGGGGATGTTGACCGCGGCCACGGGCGACAGCTCCGTCGCGCCGTAGCCCTCCAGCGGCCGCAGGCCGAACCGCTCCTCGAACCGGTCGGCGGTGGCGGAGCGCAGCTTCTCCGCACCCACCACCACCAGCTTGAGCGATTGGAAATCTTCGGGCGGCACCTTGCGGATGTAGGCGTGCAGAAAAGTCGGCGTGCTGATCAGGTGCGTGGCCCGGTGTTCGCGGACGATGCGCCCGATGGTCTTGGCGTCGAGCGGGTTGGGATGATAGACCACGCGGAAGTACCGCAGCAGCGGCGCCCACAGCGTGGCGGTGAACCCGAACGAATGGAAGAACGGGAGAATGCCGCACATGCAGTCGTCCTGGGCAAAGGAGAGAATCTGGCAGAAGCCGTCGATGTTGGCGGCCAGGTTCTTATGCGAGAGCACGACGCCCTTAGGCTCGCCGGTGCTGCCGCTGGAGAAGATGACCGTGGCCGGGTCGTTCGGCTTGAGGCCGCGTCGCCCGTATAAAGCCGACAGCATCGGATGCGGCACCAGATAGGCAACCAGCGCCTGCCAAGCCTTCTGCCACTTGGTGATCACCGAGGCGACGTCTTCGAGCATCACCATTTCGGGCATCAAGGCGAGCTTGGCCTTGTCCACGAACTTCCGCGAGGTGAGCACCCGGCGGATATCGCACTGCTCCATCGCCGAACGGATGATCGACTCGGAGTTGGTGTAGTTGAGGTTGACCGGCACCTTGCCGGCCAGCAGGGTGGCGAGGTTGGCGACGGTCCCGCCGACCGAGGGCGGCAGGAGCAGGCCGATGTGCTCGTCGTCCCTGGCCAGGGCCTTGAGGCGCTTGCTGAGGAGCATCGCCGCAATGAGCAGGCGACCGTAGGTCATCTTCGCCCCGGTGGAATCCGCGATGCAGTGGGTGTGCCACATCTTCTTCGCCGTGCGGATGAAGGCCCGGTGCAACAGCACCTGCGCCCCCTGCCGATGGTCGAAGGCCTCGGCCCCGAGCTCGGCCACCGCGGTGCGCACCTCGTGGGCGCTGGACGAGGACGGCATCGGGTCGCCGAACGAGACGGTGACCGGATAGGGAATGGAGCGTGGCCACTTCCAGAAGACCTTGCCACCCTCGAAGCTGAAGATGCTGCCCCACACGCGGTCGAGGTTCACCGGGACAATCGGCACCTCGGTGTTGCGCACCATCCGCTCGAAGCCGGAGCGGAAGCCCATCAGGTTGCCGGTGCGCGTGACGCTGCCCTCGGCGAAGATGCAGACCAGCGCCCCGTCTTCGAGCATGGCCCGCCGCGCCTCCTGAAACGCCTTGGCCAACTCCCGGGGGCCGTCCGAGGGCGAGATGGGGATCGCCCGGTTCATCACCGCCGCCCAGTGCAACAGCGGGTGGTTGTAGTATTCGCGGTACATCACGAAGCGGATGGGGCGCTGGGTGCAGGCCGACAGCAGGCAGGCGTCGGCCAGCGAGACGTGGTTGCAGACCAGCAGCGCGGGGCCGCGAGCCGGAATCTTGTCGCCCCCCACCACCCGGAAACGATACACCGTCTGTGTCAGCAGCCAGACCACAAAGCGGATGAGGAAGTCGGGCAGCATCCAGCAGATGACGATGGTCACGCCGATGGTGATGACCCCGAACGCGACAAAGATGCCGGAGGGGTTGACCTTGGCGACGGTGGACAGCAGGTACACGCCGATGGCACCGAAGAGGATGCCGGTGAAGGTGATGAAGTTGAGCACCGCGATATTGTCGCCCTTGGATCGGATCGGGCTTTTCTGCTGGATATAGGCGTTGAGCGGGACAACGAAGAAGCCGATGAACAGCCCCAGGAACACCATGTTGATGCCGGTTAGCCAGAGCCGGATCTCCAACTGCCCCGGCAACCCGGTGGCCCAGAAGAGCAGCGAGCAGACGGTCATCCCGATGGCCCCGAAGGGCACCAGGCCGAACTCGACCTTGCGGCCGGAGAGCTTGCCCGCCAGCAGGCTGCCGGCCGCGATGCCCACGCACAACAGACCGATCAGATAGCCGATGGTGTCGCCGCTCTCGACCTTGAGAATCTCCCACCCGTAGGAGGTGAAGTTCTGAATCAGCACCGCACCGAAGACCCACACATACATGTTGGCGAGCATCGCCAGAAACAGCGGCCGGTCCTGGGCCACGCGCCGCACGCCCGACCAGGAGTCCGCCAGAAAGTTCCAGCGGAAGCTCTTGTCCGAACCGGAGGCGGGCACCGGGGCGATGAACAAGCTGGTGAAGGTCCCCAACACCGCGATGCCGATGAACACCAGCGCCGAGTACTGAAGCGAGCCTTGATAATCCACCGTGCCGTTCGCCGGGTCGAACGTGCCGAAGACGGTCATCAGCCAGCCGCCGACCACCGTGCCCAGGATGATGGCCATGTAGGTGGTCATGTTGATGATGCCGTTGCCCTGCGACAGCTCCTCGTCGTCGAGGATTTCGGGCAGGATGCCGTACTTGGCGGGGCTGAAGAAGGTGCTCTGCACCGCCATCAGCAGCAGCACGATGATCGGCGTGATCTTGTCCCCGGCCAGCAACGCCAGAAAAGCCAGCCCCATCACCCCGACCTCGGCGAGTTTGGAGAGGATGATAATCCGGCGCTTGCTGTATCGGTCGGCCAGATAACCGGCGAAGGCGGAGAAGAGGATGTAAGCCACCGCGAAGGTGGCGGTCGCGCCGGAGGTGTACTTGGTTCCGCCCTGGGTGGAGACCACCCCGGCGGAGACCAGCAACAGGACGATCATCTTGTAGGCGTTGTCGTTGAACGCTCCCAGAAACTGGGTGACAATCAGCGCCCAGTAGGAACGCCCACGCAGGCCACGCCGCTTGAACGGCCCGGACGATGTTGATGGGTTCGCCAAAGCGCCCTCCCGAAGTCCAGAATTGACCCGG
>CAZBCO010000354.1:0-2773 GCA_964490295.1 uncultured Planctomycetota bacterium | reverse complement strand
CGCCCGGTCCGCCAGGCCCAGACCTGGGGGCTGACGTAGAAGATGACGGGGACGCCGATCCGCTTCGCGTGCCGGGCGATGAGCAGGTTGAACTCCGGGAAGTCGATCAGCACCACGGCGTCGGGCCGCTCCACGCTCAGGTAATGCACCGCCCGGCGGTAGGCTCGCAACAGGCCGCCGAGTTCGCCGAAGATGCCGGCGATGCCCATCACCGCGTGTGCGGTCATGTCCTTGAGCAGCGTGACGCCCGCCTCCCGCATCTGCGGCCCGCCGAAGCCGACGCATCGCAGGCCCGGCTCGCGAGCCGTCAATTCGCGCACCAGCCCCGCTCCGAGCGCGTCGCCCGATTTCTCCCCGGCGATGATCATCAATGTCTTCCGACCCATATCACCCGCCACCACAATCCTACTCGTGCTCGTGCTCCTGCTCGTGCTCATCCCCCCGCGACTTCGGGGCGGTCGAGGATTCGCACCCGCCGTCCTTCGACTTTCAATCGGCCTTCGGCGAAGCATTGGATCGCCTCGGGGTAAGCCTCGCATTCCTGCTCGAAGACGCGGGCGGCGAGCGTGTCCGGGGTGTCGTCTTCCAGCACGGGCACCGCCTTCTGGACAATGATCGGGCCGTTGTCATATTGGCGGTCGGCGAAATGTACGGTGCAGCCGCTGACCTTGGCCCCGTATTCGAGCACCGCTTCGTGGACGAAATGCCCGTAGAAGCCCTTGCCGCAGAAAGCGGGGATCAGGGCGGGGTGGATGTTCATCACCCGATCCAGCCAGCGGTCGGCCATCTTCCACATCACCATAAACCCGGCGAGACAGACCAGATCGATGGCGTAGGCTTCCAGCGTGGCGTTGAGGGTTTCGCTGAAGGCGTCGGTGTTCTTGAAGGCCCTGCGGTCCAGCACCACGGCCTCGACGCCGCGCCGTCTGGCCCGTTCCAGGCCGTAGGCGTCCGGCCGGGTGGCGACCACCACTTGGACCGAGGCGTCCAGCGAACCCGCCTCGATGCGCGTGAACAGGTTTTCGAGCGTGGTGCCGCCGCCCGAAAGCAGCACCGCCAGCCTGACCGGCTCAGCCATTGTCCGCATTCTCCATATCGAGGATGAAATCGGCAGCCACCGAGACATCGGGCACCACGGCATCGGCTACGCTCTCGGAGGCGTGCTCCATGTTCTCCATGATCTGCTCCCAGACAGGCGGCCCGTCCATTGCCACCGGGAAGACATCGATGCAGTCCGGCATAATCAGCACGTTGGCCCGGCAGCCCGCGGCCGCTCCGGCCTCCACGTCGCGCTCCGCATCGCCGACCATGTACGACGCGGCCAGGTCGATGTCCATATCCTGCGCGGCTTGCAGCAGCAGGCCCGGCTTGGGCTTGCGGCAGTTGCAGTCCTTGACGTATTCGTCGACCTGGGCTTCGTCGGGGTTCGGATGGTGCGGGCAGAGGTAAAGGCCGTCGATGGGCGCGCCGTGTTCGGTGAACTTGCGCATCAGGGCGTCGTGGGCGACGGCCAACTGGTCCTCGGTGTAGAACCCGCGGGCCACGCCCGACTGGTTGGTGACCACCACGATGAGGAAGCCCGCGTCGCGCAGCTTCTTCACCGCCTCGATGGCTTCGGGCAACGGCTCGACGCTGGGGTCGGCGCTCAACGCTCCGGTATTCGAGATAATCGTCCCGTCCCGGTCAAGAAACACAGCTTTCTTCGCCATAACACCACTCCTTCAGTTGAGAAGACACGCACGGCATCCCGTGACCCAATGTGACTCGCTTCAGATTCTACGCCTCGTCGTTCGCCAAATCCCGTTCGGCCAGCTCGCATATCGCATGCAGCGCGGTGATGTGGCACTCCTGTATCACGGCGCTGGTGGTGCCCGGAGCGAGCAGGGCGCTGTCCGCGATCTCGGCCAGTTTGCCGCCGCGCTCCCCGACCAGGGCGATGGTCTGGACGCCCATCCGCCGGGCGGTCTCCACGGCGTTTACCACGTTCGCCGAGTCGCCGCTGGTGCTCAGGCCCAGCAGCAGGTCGCCGGGCCGGGCCAGGGCCTCGACCTGCCGGGCGAAGACCTGATCGAATCCGTAGTCGTTGCCGATGGCGGTCAGTGCGGAGCTGTCGGTGGTCAGCGAGACGGCGCGATATCCGCGCCGTTCGAGTTTGAACCGCCCGGTGAACTCGGTGGCGATGTGCTGGCACTGGGCCGCGCTGCCGCCGTTGCCGCAGAGCAGCAGCGAGCCACCGGCCCGCAGGGTCTTGACGATAGCTTCCGCGATGCGGGCCAGGGTCTCCGCCTGGTCCGCCAGAGCGGTCAATGCGGCGGCCGACCGGCCCAGCAGGGCGGCGACCTCATCGCTTCTTTCGGACATAGCCTCGGCCTCCCATATCCTGTTTGCGTCGTGCCTGGCCGGCTTTCTCGGCGACCCGTGTGGTGGAGTAGCCCTCGACCATCGGCACATTCTCCACCCGGCCGCCCATCGCCTCGACCACGTCGCCGCCGACCACGCCTTCCTTGCCGTACTCGCCGCCCTTGACGATCACGTCGGGGCGCAGCCGCTTGAGCAACGGGATGGGCGTGTCCTCGTCGTAGATGGTCACATAGTCCACATACTCCAGCGCCGCGAGCATCCCGGCGCGGGCGTCTTCGGGGATGATCGGCCGCTCCGGGCCTTTGACGCTGCGGACGGAAGCGTCGGAGTTGATGGCCACAATCAGCACGTCGCCGAACTTTTTGGCCTCGCGCAGCAGGTGGACGTGGCCGATGTGCAGCAGGTCGAAGCA
>CAZBCO010000353.1:0-4456 GCA_964490295.1 uncultured Planctomycetota bacterium | reverse complement strand
CCGTTAAAGGTGAGGAGGGCCCGGCGGGTGCCCTTCCGGCTGCTCGCCCCGCCGCTGCACGAGTTCGTGCCGCAGAGCGAGGGCAAGCGGGCGGAGCTGGCCAAGGCGTTGAAGATCGACGCGGCCGAGCTGAGCAAGCGGGCCGACGCGCTGCACGAGTCGAACCCGATGATGGGCCATCGCGGCGTGCGGCTGGGCGTGACCTACCCGCAGGTCGCCGAGATGCAAATCCGGGCGATCCTCGAAGCGGCCGCCGAGCTGGCCTCCAAGAAGCAGAAGGCCCTGCCGGAGATCATGATCCCCGTCACCTGCACCGAGAAGGAACTCGAGGTGATGAAGGCGGTCGTGGACCGGGTGGCGACCGAGACGAAGCAGAAGTACAAGCTGCGGAAGCTGGCCTACCTGTTCGGGACGATGATCGAAATCCCCCGGGCCTGCCTGATGGCCGACAAGATGGCCGAGCCGGCGGAGTTCTTCAGCTTCGGCACCAACGACCTGACCCAGATGGGCTTCGGGTTCAGCCGCGACGACATCGGCGGCTTCGCCCCCGACTATCTGAAGCAGGGCATCCTCGCCGACGACCCGTTTGCCGTCCTCGACCAGGAAGGCATCGGCCAGTTGATCCGGATGGGCATCGAGCGTGGCCGGGCCACCCGCCCGAACCTCAAGGTGGGCATCTGTGGCGAGCACGGCGGTGAGCCGGAGAGCGTCAAGTTCTGCCATCGCCTGGGGATGGACTACGTGAGTTGCTCGCCCTACCGCGTGCCCATCGCGCGGCTGGCGTTGGCCCAGGCCGTGGCGGAAGAGAACGCCGCCGCGACACCGGCCAAGGCTCCGGCCAAGAAGAAGGCTGCGAAGAAGGCGGTCAAGAAGACCACCAAGAAGGCCGCGAAGAAGGTCGCCCGCAAGAAATAGGCGATGCTTCCGTTACCGTTCTGCAAAGCAAGGCCGCCGGTCAACTCGACCGGCGGCCTTTTTTATGAGCGGGCAGGCGGCCGGAGCGGGCCGTGTCACCCCTGCGGCGTGCTTGACAGCCGCGCGGGTCGGGGATAGAATCGCGTCAATGAATCGGAGAGCCGCCGATGACCCCGGAACAACTGGCCCGACACTATGCCGCCATCGAAGAGCAGGTGCGCGTCTCGGCACCGGCCTGCGTGCCGGTCGCCTCGGATGCCTTCTGCGAAGACGACGACGTCCGGCGCTTTTTCCGGCGGCTGGGCATCCTCTCCGGGCGGAGCGGTACGGCGGCCAGCCAGACGGTGCTGGGGGCCATCGACGCCATTACCCGCCGGACGGGTGAGGCCCGGGACCACGCCGCCTCGGTGCTGGCGGCCTATTGCCGGGGCGACGGTGAGCCGGCCTCGGCGGTCTGCGGTGAGAAGCCGCAGTGCGACCGATGCCGCCTCGCGGCCGAGTGCCGCTTCTTCTCCAAGCGTCCCACCATCAAGGACTTGCCGGAGGGCGAGCGCCCGCGCGAACGGCTGCTGGCCCTGGGGGAACGGCAACTGACCGACGCCGAGCTGCTGGCCATCTTGCTCGGCGGCGGCACCCAGGACCAGACCGCCGTGGACCTGGCCCGCAGCGTGATGACCCGGTTCGGAGCGTTCAGCGACTTGGCGGCCTGCTCCCCGGCGGAGCTCTCGCAGGTGCGCGGCATCGGGCCGGCCAAGGCGACGACCATCAAGGCCGCGCTCGAAATCGCCCGACGCTGCCACTGTGAAACCGGCCCGAAGCGGCCCGAACCCTTCGGCCACCCCGAACGGGTGGCCGACTACTGCCGCCCCAAACTGAGCGGCGAGAAACGCGAGTGCTTTCTGGTGTTGATGCTCGATATCAAGAACCGCCTGATCCGCGACGTGACCGTCTCGCAGGGCAGCCTCACCCAGAGCATCGTCCACCCCCGCGAGGTCTTTCAGCCGGCGATCCGCGACTCCGCCGCGTCGGTGATCTTCGTGCATAACCACCCCTCCGGCGATACCACGCCGAGCCGCGAGGATATCGACATTACCCGGCGCCTCAAACAGACCGGCGACATCATCGGCATCCGGGTGCTCGACCATGTGATTGTCGGCGAACAGGGCTACACCAGCCTCGCCAACGAACGACTGCTTTAAGGAGACTCCCATGCCGGTGTACTGGGGCGACATGCACGGACACTCCAACCTGTCGGACGGGCGCAGCTCGCCCGAAGACTATTACGCCTTCGGGCGCGAGGAGGCCGCGCTGGACTTCTGCGCCCTGGCCGACTACCTGGAGGTGGCCACCCTGCCGCGCCAGGAGGCCTGGGACTTGGCCAAGGCGGCCGCCGCCGCTGCCCACGAACCCGGTCGGTTCGTGACGCTGGTGGGCTATGAGCGCTCCATTCCCTCCTGGGACGCGCGGCAGCCGGCCTACATGGGCATCTACTTCAAAGGGGCCGACGGCCCGTTCTGCCCGTCGCGGCATCTGCTCCGCGATTGGCTTCGGCCCGGAGCGATTCACGCCGGGGCCGAGTTTGAGGGGTTGTGGGCCGCGCTCAAGGAGGCGGAGTGCTTCAACGTCGTGCATCACAGCAACTCGCTGATGCACGGGTTCACCTGGACGCGAGCCGCGATGAGCGAGCAGATTCACGCCGTCGAGATTTATTCCAAGTGGGGAGCGTCCGAGGCCCTGGCCGCGCCGTTCCCGGTGCTGGACGGCAACGAGCTGTTCCCGCGCGACGGCGGCTCGGCGCGCGACGCCCTCAACGCCGGGTTCCGTGTGGCCTTCCTCGGCGGCAGCGATACCCGCCAGGGCACCCCGGGCGGCTCCGGATGGGAGGGCGACTGGGGCAACGCCCTGCGCTACGAGAAGGCCGGGCTGACCGCGGTGCTGGCGGACGAGCTTTCGCGGGAGGCGGTCTTCGACGCGCTCAAGGCCCGCCACTGTTATGCGACCACCGGCGAGCGCATCGGGCTGGAGTTCACCATCAACCAGCAGCCGATGGGGTCGGTGTTGACCGCGCCCGACCGGCTGCGGCTCCACGTCCAGGCCGAGGGCACCCGGCCCATCAAGCGGATCGAGATTTTCCGCAACGGCGCCCTCAGCCACCATAAGACCGGCGGGCGGGAGGACCTGAGCCTCTATATCGACGAGCCGCCGCCGACCGAGCCGACCTGGTATTATGTCCGAATCACGCAGGTGGGGGAAGACTATGCTTGGTCCAGCCCCATCTGGATTGTCCCCCAAGGCGCCTGATAAAGGAGGCATCCATGCCCCAAAGCGCACGGTTTCGTAAGGTGGCCGGCGGTGTGACCGCGGCCCAGGGCTTCAGCGCGGCCGGCGTCGGCTGCGGCATCAAGACGCAGGTCACGGCCTCCGACCTCGGCCTGATCCTGTCGGACCGCCCCTGTGCGGTCGCCGGGTTGTTCACCACCATCCAAGCCCCCGCCGCGCCCGTGGTCTGGGACCGATTGGTGGTCCAGAGCGGCGTCGCCCAGGCCGTGGTGGTTAACAGCGGCAACGCCAACGCCTGCACCGGCGAGCAGGGCGAGAACGACACCGCGGCGATGGCCATCGTCGTGGCCGAAGAGTTCGGCCTGGAGCCGGAGCAGGTCTGCGTCGCGTCCACCGGCGTCATCGGTCGCCCCTTGCCGCTGGACAAGGTGGTGTCGGGCATCCTCGACGCGGCGGAGCGCCTCGGCCCCAGCCAATCGGACGGCGCGGCATTCGCCCGGGCGATCCTGACCACCGACACCCGCGAGAAGACCCTCGCGGTCCAGACCGTGCTGGACGGCAAGCTCGTCGCCATTGGCGGCTCGTGCAAGGGGTCGGGGATGATCGCCCCGAACCTGGCGACGATGCTCGCGTTCATCACCACCGACGCCGCGGTCTCCCCCGCGATGCTGCGCCGGGCACTGCGCGAGGCGGCCGACGCCTCGTTCAACTGCATCACTGTCGATGGCGACATGAGCACCAACGACAGCGTCCTGGTGCTGGCCAACGGAGCGGCCGGCAACGAGCGCATCACCAAGGCCGGCCCGGCCTACACCCAGTTCCGCGACGCGCTGGCCTTCGTCTGCACCCATCTGGCCAAGATGATCGTGCGTGACGGCGAGGGCGCCACCAAGTTCGTCGAAATCCGCGTCAAGGGAGCGGCCTCCAAGGAGGACGCCAAGACCGTCGCGCGGGCGATTGCCAACTCGCCGCTGGTCAAGTGCGCGATCCACGGCGGCGACCCCAACTGGGGCCGCATCGTCTGCCGGGCCGCCGGGTGCGGCGTCGCCTTCAACCCCCGCACCACGCGCCTCGAAATCGGCGGCGTCCTCGCCTTCGACGGGGGCGTCCCCGCCGACACCCCGGCGGAGCAGCTCGCCGCCGCGATGCAGCCCTACGACATCGAGATCGACCTGAACCTCGGCCTCGGCAAAGGCTCCGCCGTCCTCTGGACCTGCGACCTCAGCCGCGACTACATCGCCATCAACGCGGATTATCATAC
>CAZBCO010000352.1:0-6980 GCA_964490295.1 uncultured Planctomycetota bacterium | reverse complement strand
CGCAGGTCGGCAATGGCCATGTACAACGCGGGCACCACCACCAGGGTAATCAAGGTGGCGAAGACAATGCCGAACCCCAGCGAGATGGCCATCGGGATGAGGAACCGCGCCTGGCGCGAGGTCTCGAAGATCATCGGGGCCAGCCCGAAGAAGGTGGTCAGCGTGGTCAGCAACACCGGACGGAAGCGCTGCACGCCCGCCGCGTGGATGGCCTGGCGCGCCGACATCCCGTCCTCCCGCCGTCGGCGGTTGGCGAAATCAATCAACACCAGCGAGTCGTTCACCACCACGCCGGACAGCGCCACGATGCCGAACATGCTGATCAGGCTCAGGTCGTAGCCCATAATCAGGTGCCCGACCACCGCGCCGACGATCCCGAAGGGAATGCTCAACATCACCACCAGCGGCTGGACATAGCTTCGGAAGGGGATGGCCAGCATCGCATAGATGACCAGCAACGCGAGGGTGAAGGTGACGCGCAGGCTGGCGATGCTCTCGCGCATGTCGGCCCGGTGGCCCTCGAAGCTGTAGCTCAGGCCGGGGTATTGCTGGAGCAACCGGGGCAGGCCGTCGGCCCGCAGGTCGCCGAGCACCTCGTCCGCGCGGCTGCGGGGCATCACATCGGCGGAGACCTCGATCACGCGGCGCCCGTCGCGGCGGTTGATCACCGTGTAGGCCCGGCCGCGCTCGAAGGCCGCGACCTCATTGAGCGGGACAAAGGTCCCCGCGGGGGGCCGCACCATCAGCGTCGCCAGCGTCTGTTCGGTGGTGCGGTCCGCTTCGGGCAGGCGGACCATCACCTTAATCTCGCTGCGTGCCCGCTGCTGGCGGAGCGCTTCGGCCCCGTAAAAGGCGTGGCGGACCTGCCGAGCGATCTCCGTCGCGGTCAGCCCCAGGCTCTTGCCCGCCGGCGTGATCGTGAAATCCAGCTGTGGCTTGCCCGCCTGAAACCCGTCGTTCACGTCCCGTACCAGCGGATAGGTACTGATTTCTTCGGCCAGCCGGCGGCTGGCCTGCTCCAGCACCTCGATGCTGCGGTGGCTGAGCTGCACGGTCACCGGCATCCCGCGCCCGCCCGGCCCGCCGAAGTCGTCGGCGAACCGAAGCACATCGACCCCCGGCACCTCGCCGACCTTCCGGCGCCAACGGTCCGTGAACTCGCGGGTGCTCATAATTGTCTCGCGGATTTCCGGCTCGACCAGCTCGACGCGCATCTGGCCCTGGTGGCCGCCGCCGCCCAGCCCCACGTTGGCGATGATGCCGGTGACCAGCTCCGGCCGGCCGGATTCCTCCACCACCGCGCGGGCGCCGTCCAGCAGGCGCTGCATCACCGCCTCGGTCCGTTCCACCGGCGCGCCGTAGGGCAACACCAGCGTGGCCACCGAGCGGTCCGACTCGACCGTGGGGAACAGGCCGAAGCCCATCCGGCCGCTGAGGGCGTAGGCCAGGGCCACGACCAACACGCAGACCGCCAGGCTGACGGTGACGGCCCGGTGGCGGAGCGTCATCTCCAGGAAGGCCCCGTACCGGCAGCGTATCCAGGAGCGGAACCCGCGGCTGAAGGCTTGTTGCCCACGGTGAATCCACGCGGTCAGCCCCCGGCGCTTCCGATCCTTCTGATGCCCCAGGTGGGCCGGGAGGATAAACAGGCTCTCGACCAGTGAAATCATGAACACGATGCAGACCACGATGGGGATCATCCGGAAAATGCGGCCCATGGTGCCGGGCACGAAGTACATCGGCAAAAAGGCAACGCAGTTGGTGAGGATGCTGAAGGTCACCGGCAGGGTCACCTCGCGGGCGCCGCGAATCGCGGCCTGCAGGAAGGGCATGCCGGACTGGTGGTAGTGATAGACGTTCTCGCCCACCACAATGGCGTCGTCCACCACGATGCCCAGAGCGATGATGTAGGCGAACAGCGACATCATGTTCAACGTCACGCCGGTGGACGGCAGGAACAGAAATGAGCCGAGGAAGGAGATGGGGATGCCCATCATCACCCAGAAGGCGAGCCGCGCTTCGAGGAACAGCCCCAGCGTGATGAACACCAGGATGAGGCCGAAGAACCCGTTCTTGACCAGCAGGTTCACCCGGTCGCGGTAGTTCAGGGAGCGGTCATTATAGATGGTGGTTTCCATTCCGGGCGGCAGCTCGGCGCGGATGGCGTCCATCTCACTGAAGACCGCGTCGGCGACCTGAATCGGAGTCTGATCGCCGACCCGGAAGACCTCAAGCTGGACCGCGGGCTTGCCGTTGAAGCGCATGTAGCGGTCGCTGTCCTCGAAGCCGTCGCGGATGGTGGCGATCTCGCCGAGGCGGACTTCGCTGCCGTCGGGCGTGGTGATGATCGGGAGGCGGGCGAACTCGCGGCCATAGTCGCGCCGCTCGGTGACCCGCACCAGGATTTCGCCGCTGCGGGTCTTGAGGCCCCCGCCGGGCCGCTCCACCGAGGCCGCCCCCAGCCGCCGGGCCACGTCGTCCAGCGTCAGCCCATAGCGCCGCAGGTTCTCCTGCGAGACCTCGACGCTGATCTCCAGCGGCGGCAGCCCCGACACCTCCACCTGCGTGATATCCGGGTGTTGGAGCAAGTGGTCGCGGGCACGCTCGGCCAGCTCGTACAGCACCCGGTTGCTCGCGTCGCCGTAGATGACCAGTTCCAGCACGCCGCGCGAGCGGGAGGCCAGCCGCACTTCAGGCTCCTCGGCGTCGCCCGGAAACGTGCGAATGCGGTCCACCCCGCTCTGCACGTCGTCCTTCAACTTCTGGAGGTTCGCCCCGAGCAGCGCCTCGATGTTGACCCGCCCGGACCCTTCGGACGCGACCGAGGTGACCTCGCTCACGCCCTCCAGGCCGATCACCGCCTCTTCGATGGCCAGCAGCATGCCGCGCTCGACCTCTTCCGGGCTGGCCCCCGGATAGGGCACCATCACCTCGACCATGTCGAGCTGGATGTCGGGGAACACCTCTTTCTTTATCGTGGTGCTCGCCACCAGCAGCCCGCCGATCAGGCAGGTGAGCATCACCAGGTTGGCGGCAACGGAGTGCCCAGCCATCCAGGCGATGGGGCCGTGCGGGGTTTCGAGAGGGGGGTTGGTTTTCATCGGGAAGCCTCCTGACCTTGTTGTGGCCCCGGGGTGCCGTCGGCTGAGGGCTTCTTCTTGGACGGCCCGCCGCGCGGAGCCTCCCCGGTGCGCAGCGGCATCCCCGGCACCGCCGCGCCCAGGTCGCTGACCACCACCCGGTCGCCGGAGCTCAGGCCGTTGCTGATGCAGACGTGCTCGTTGCCGCTCCAGGCGATGGTCACCTCGCGGATGTCCAGGGTCCCCTCCGGGGTCATCACCCAGACGCGCTCGCCGTCGCGCAGGGCGATGCGGTCGATGCGGACCACGTCGGGCAGATCGACGCCCTCGATTTCCACGCGGACGTACGCATCAAGCACCATCGGGCGGCGTTGTTCGGGGGCGGTGGTCAGGCCCAGCGGGTCGTCGACCGCGACCAGCAGCCGCGCCATCCGGCCCTGTGGTTCGAGGTCGGCCATCAGCCGCTCGACCACGCCGGTGCGGAACCCGCCCGGCCCCCAGGCCGCCTCGTGATAGATGCGCACCGTCGAACCCGTCGGGCTGTTGGTGCCCGGCACACGAATCCACTGGAGCTGGCTCAGCGGCACCAACACCTGCACCCAGTACCGGTCGGTGCCGACCAGAGCGGCGAGGGTCGAACCCACCGACACCTGCGACCCCAGGTCCACGTGCCGTTGCCTGACCGTGGCGTTGAACGGGGCCTTGACCTCGGTGCGGGCCAGCTGCAGCTTGGCGTTGGCCAGAGCCACCCGGGCCGAGGCCAGCATCGACCGGGCGGCCTGCACCGCGCCTTCCGCCGAGGTCAGAGCCGCGCGGGCGGCCGCGACGTTCGCCTTCGCCGCCAGCAGCTGCGGCTCTCGCAGCACCAGCGCCTTGCTCGCTCCGTCCTCGTCGCCGCCCAGCAGCTCGTACTCGCGCTGCGCCACCTCCTGTTGCCCCATCTCGATGGCCAGATCGCTCTCCGCCTTGGTCACCGCGCTGCGGCGCTGGAGCACGTCGCCCGCCCGTTGCTCGACGTCCGCCTCCGCCCGCTGCACCTCGGCCTCGCGTTGCTGCACCGCCAATTCGTAGTCCTTGGGGTCTACCCGCACCACCAGGTCGCCGGCTTGGAATCGTCCGCCGGGGACCAGGCTGGGATGCACCTCGACCAGCTCGCCCGCGACGCGCGAGGCGAGCTGAATCTCATTGGCCGGCACCACGGTGCCCATCGCATGGATGACCAGCGCCTCGGTGCCGGAGGTGACCTCGCGGACCTCGACCCGGCGGGCCTCGACCTCCGGCCGACGCCGCTCGGCCCGCGGCTTGTTCAGCATCCAATACACCGAAATCCCCACCGCCGCGGCCACCAGCAGCAGCACGAACAACCCGCGAAGCAGTTTGCCCCAGAGGGAGCTGCCCGGCGACGCGACCGCGTCGTCTTCCACATACCGGTAATCATAGCGTTCATCATTGTCCGACATCGTGCCTTACCTCTCGGAGGGTACATCGTGGCGGTTTAACGGCGTGGCCGGCGGACGCGGCGGCGTCCAGCCCCCGGCCAGCGCCCGGCCCAACTGAATGCGATACTGCACCCGCAGGCGCCGGGCCTGCAACAGGGTTCGCTGCAAGCGTTGGTGCGCCAGCAGGGTGGTCAGGTAACGTGTAAAATCGGTGGTGCCCCTGGTGTAGTTCTCGCGGGTCTGCTCCATCGCCTGCCGCGAGAGCGCCAGTTGCTTTTGCAGGCTGGCGAGGTACTCGGCCTGGCGGGCCTCCTGGGTCAGGGCGTCCTCGACCTCCCGGAGGGCGGTCAGCACGGTTTGCCCGTAGGCATTGAGCCGTTCGTCCAGGACGGCCCGGGTGCGTCGCACCTCGGCGCGGCGGCGTCCGCCGTCGGTCAGCGGAGCGCTCAGCCCGGCGGCCAGCTTCAGCAGCCAGGCGTCGAAGAGGTCGGCCTGGTGCGCGGCGGTGGTGGAGGCCCCGGCGGTGAGGAGAATCTGGGGGAAGCGGTCGGCGATGGCCGCGGCGATCTGGCGGTCGGCGGATCGGACTCGCAGCTCGGCGGCGCGTACATCGGGGCGGCGCCGAACCCATTCGGCGGGCACACCGGTCGCGGCCAGCGGGGGCAGGCCCGGCAGGTCGGCCGGCGGCGCGGGCCGCGGCTCGCCCGGCGGGCGGCCCAGCAACAGGTTGAGCTGATGTTCCAGCACCTCGACGGCCGCTTCGGCCTGAACGCGCTCGCCCAGGGTGGCCTCGACCAGCTGCCGCTGCTGGAGCACGTCGGTGGCCGAAACCCGGCCGCGGCGGAACTGGAGCGTGATCACCTCCAGGTAATCCCGGTTGGTCTGAATCTGTTCGTTCAACAGTTGAATCTGGCCGCGTTGTTCGATGAGTTGATACCAGGTGACGGCCACGTTGGCGGCCAGAGAGATCGCCGCGGCGTTCAGGTCTTCGGCACCGGCCAGGACATCGAGCACGGCGGCGTCGCGGGCCGAGCGGACGCGGCCCCAGAGGTCCAGCTCATAGACGGCGGCCAGGCCCAGGCCATAGCTGGTCGCGTTGGCGGTGCCCGCCGCGGTTTTGGCCCGGGAGCGCTCGGCGTCGGCCGTGCCGGTCACGCTGGGCCAGAGGGCGGCCCCGCTTTTTTCCGCCACGGCTCGGGCCTGGTCCAGACGGCTCCAGGCGCTGCGCAGGCTGAAACTGCCGCCCAGCGCCTCGGCGATCAGGGCGTTCAGCCGGGCGTCGTCGAACGCCGTCCACCAAGTCTCCAGGACGGGGGCCTGGCCGGTTTTCGAAAACCGAGCGGGCAGGTCGACCGGCGGGTCAACGTCGCGCGGGGGGGGGACCATGCACCCGGCGGCGAGCATAAGCAGGGTGGTGAACGCGGTGCGAATCATCGTGTGGGCTTCCTTGGTTTGCGGGCGCGCAGGCCGCCCAGCGAGAACTCGGTAATATGCCGGACCAGGCTCTCGACGCCTTCCGGGGTGATGGCGACGTGACGGTGGAGCCGCCCGATCATGTGGCGACGGTGGTAGAAGAGGCATTGCCCGACGATGCTGGCGACGCAGAGGTCGAGGGTTTCGGGCGGGGTGTCGTGCCCCAGCACCTCGCCCACGATGCCCAGCAACACGTCGTGGCCCCGGCGGATACAGTTCTCGACCACCTCGCGCATCATCGGGCTGGGTTCGGCCATCTCCCGGGCGATGAGCCTCCGGTGCCAGGCCGGCTGGTCCGGATCGAGCATCCGTCCGAGAAACGCCCGGACGAAGGCTTCCAGCTTTTGTCGCGGGGTGCGGGCCGTGTCCTGGCCCTGGTACGGCGGATATTTGGTCATCAGATAGTCGAACACCGAGGCGAGCACCTCGGTATAGAGCTTGGTCTTGTCGCCGAAATGGTAGTTGACCGCCGCGATGTTGGTGCCCGCTTTTTTGCAGATGGCCCGCACCGTGGTCAGCTTCAGGCCCCGCTCGGCGAACAGAAGCCCGGCGGCCTCAATCAGACGGGAGCGCGTATTGTCCTGAACCGTCGCCATGGTCGGGTCTCCGAGTGAGCGTCGTCGGCCTCCCCGCCGCGAACGTTTCTAACAGTAGTTTAAAACGCATGTTTGAATCGGTCAAGCAAAATTCCTGTGTTTTTTTTGGCAGGCCGTGTCCGGGCGGAATCCTGTTCGCAATCGCCGTCTCACGTGGGTATAATGTGCCCGGTTGCCAATGCCGCCGTTCGCGGGGCGAGGAGAGGGAAATAAGCGGTGATGCTGCTGAAGAAATCAAGTATCGCCACGGGCAACGCCACCCACCGTTTCGCCTACCACGGCGACGACGTGGCCGTGAACCGGTACGATGACGATGCCTTCGGGAACGCGGGCGAAGAAGGGCGAAGCCGCCGGCGTGGTTTGCGTCGGCCCGCATTGGGGCAGGAAGAGCG
>CAZBCO010000351.1:0-6064 GCA_964490295.1 uncultured Planctomycetota bacterium | reverse complement strand
GCCGGCGGCGTCGGCGGGCGAGGCGTGGTCGATACTCTGGATCAGCACGCCGCGGTTGGCGTCGGTGGGGAGGTCGCGGGGGGGGCGACTGCCCGGCGTTACCGTGCCGTAACGGCGCGAGGGGGCCTGGGGAGCGGCCTGGGGGGCCGACTCGGACGCGATCGCCTCGCGCAACATCCGCACCTCGCCATCGCTCAGCGAGTTCATGTGCTTGGTGATCCGCACCAGACCCAGAGCCTGGCACTTGGCGATCAGATCCTTGTTATCCAAGCCAAGTTCTTTGGCCAACGTGTGTACCCGTGTACCCAATCCTATTCTCCGTCAGGGGCTTTCTGTTCTTCGTCGCTTGTGTCGGCGTCGTCGGCGATATCCTCGTCGGTATCGTCGTCGGCCTCATCGCCGCTCAGAGGTTGCCGGGGCTCGTCCTCGTCGCCGGGTTCGTCCGCCGCGTCCTCGGCGGCGGCTTCGGTCCGCTGGGCGGCGGCCTCGCGTGCCGAGCGGGCCTTGACCCGCTCTTCGGCGACATAGTCGGCGGCGGCGGCAATGATCGTCTCGGCGATGGCCTCGCTGATGCCCTCGACACTGGTGACCGTCTCGCCGTTGCTGGACCCCAGCTTCTTCATGGAGAAGCCGGCCGCGAAGAGCTTTTCGATGGTGCGCTTGCCGACGCCCGGAAGCCCGCCCAGCTTGGATTCCATCTTATCCAGCTCGCCGTCCAGCTCTTCCTGGCTCATCACGTCGATGTCCCACCCGGTGAGCTTGGAGGCGAGGCGCACGTTCTGGCCGAGCGCCCCGATGGCGCGGGAGAGCTGGTCTTCGGCCACGATCACGCGGGCCAGCCGCGCCGAGGGGTTCAGGCTGATGGCCTGAATCTCGGCGGGGTTCAGCGCGTTGGCGATGAAAATATCGTCCTGGTCGCTCCAGCGGACGATGTCGATCTTCTCGCCGCCCAGCTCCGAGACGATGTTCTTGATGCGCGAGCCGCGCACCCCGACGCAGGCGCCGACCGCGTCCACCTTGGAGTCGATGGAATAGACCGCGATCTTGGTACGGTAGCCCGGCTCGCGGGCCACGCCCTTGATCTCGATGATCCGCTCGGAGATTTCCGGGACTTCGAGCTTGAACAGCTCGCGGATCAAGTCGGGATGGCTGCGTGAGAGGATGATGCGCACGTGGCTGCCGGCCTTGCGCACGTCCTGCACGTAGCAGCGCAAGCGGTCGCCGATGCGGTATTTCTCTTCGCGCACCTGTTCGCGCTTGGGCAGGATGCCCTCGGTCTTGCCGAGGTTGATGATGACGTTGCCGCCTTCCATGCGCTGGATGGTGCCGTTGACGATGTCGTGGAGGCGGGTTTCATAGTCGTGGAGAATGACGTCGCGTTCGGCCTCGCGGATTTTCTGGATGATGACCTGTTTGGCGGCCTGGGCGGCGATGCGGCCCAGGCTGGCGGGGTCCATCGGGGCGTCGGTCCCTTCGACGGTCATTTCGCCGCTGGTGCGGTCGATGTGGACCTGGATGCCCTCCAGCACGCCGAGCTTTTTGCGCAGGGCGGAGGCCATCGCTTCTTCGAGGGCCTCAAAGAGGATCTCGGAGGCGATATCCTTGTTGCGATGAATGCTGTCGACCAGTCGCAGTATTTCGCCGTTCATAGACTCATCCCAAAAAAATCGGCCCGCGGAACTCAGCGGGCGCCCACCCGCTCCCTGTGGATCCTGAGGCTCTAGGTCTGTGCTTGACCCCGTGCGGCCAACGACACGTTGGTACCTGTCTCCGGGTCGAACAGATGGGTGCGGTCCAGGTTGAAGGTCAGGCCCACGATGTCGTCCACCGCGATGGCATGCCGGGCCGGGGCCTTGCAAATCAGGTCATGATACTCGGTGGACAGATACACGATCATCTCGTCACCCAGCGGCTCGACCACGTTCACCTTGGCCCGCACCGGGCCGTGGTCGCGGTCGCCCAGAGTGATGTCTTCGGGCCGGACGCCGAACACGGCCTCGCGGTGGCTCAGCCCCTGGATGGCGGGTTTGGCCCAAGACGGCAGCTCAAAGGTGTTAGAGCCGTCGTGGAACAGGATTTGGCCGGCGGCGTCTTCCACGCGCCCGGCCAGGAAGTTCATCGGCGGCGTCCCCAGGAAGCTGGCCACAAACTGGTTGACGGGCGCATCGTAGAGGTCCAGCGGCGCGGCAAGCTGCTGGATCACGCCGTTGTTCATCACCGCAATCCGGTCCCCCAGCGTCATCGCTTCGATCTGGTCGTGGGTGACGTAGATCATCGTGGTTCGGAGGCGATGATGCAGCTTGTTCAGCTCGGCCCGCATCTCGACCCGCAGCTTGGCGTCGAGGTTGGAGAGCGGCTCGTCGAAGAGGAACGCGGCCGGCTGGCGCACGATGGCGCGGCCCAGGGCCACGCGCTGGCGCTGCCCGCCGGAGAGGGCCTTGGGCTTGCGGTCCAGCAAGTCTTGAATCCCCAGCAGCGTGGCCGCATCGGTCACCCGCTGATGAATCTCGTCCTTGGGCGTCTTGCGCAGCTTCAAGCCGAAGGCCATATTCTTGTACACCGTCATATGCGGGTACAGGGCGTAGTTCTGGAAGACCATCGCGATGTCGCGGTCTTTGGGGGGCACCTCGTTGACCACGCGGTCGCCGATGCGAATCGTGCCGCTGCTGATATCTTCCAGGCCGGCGATCATCCGCAAGCTGGTGGATTTGCCGCAGCCCGACGGGCCAACCAGAACCAGCAATTCCTGGTCGGCGATGTGCAGCGTCACATCGCGCACCGCGACCACATCACCCGCGTATACCTTGGTTACGTTGTCCAGCCTGACTTCCGCCATCGCACTTTATCCTTTCGCGGGATGGTGCACCACGAGCTTCGCGTCCGGGCCACCCTGAAACTTGTTACTACAACATGAATTGGCGGCATTCCGAACCGATGCGTATTATAGGATAGGGCTACACCCTGTCAAGTCCGGTGTTTTTTTAACCGGGCGGTTGCAAAGGCACACCGGCTCTGTTACTATCGGTTTCAGTGGCGTCGGTGGGGCCGGCCCGCCCCATCACGTGAGTAGCCTGCTGATCAAGCGGGCGGAGGGGGCCTATGTCAGCCCGAGTCGTCCTTGTCGAACCGGACCCGGAACAGCGCGAGCAGTTTTTCCACGCGATCCAAGGCTCGGCCTTCGAGGTCTGCGAGACGGTGAACACCAATAACGAGGCCGTGGAGGCCTGCGAGCGGCTGCGCCCGCACGTCGTGGTCTTGCGGCTGGGGTCGGGCAAGCTGGGGGCGAACCCGGCTTTGCGGGCTTTGGACAAAAAGAATCTGCACGTGCGGGCGGCCGTCTCGTACGATGTGCAGACCACGCACCTGCTGATGTCGGCCTACTCGCACGGGGCCGTCGCCGCGATCAAACAACCCTTCAAACTGCATCGCGTGGTGCAAAAGCTCACCTTCGCCTTCGCGTCCGAACGGCACGCCAAGCTCGGCGGCGCGATTGTGCGGCTCGAACACCCCCTGGAAGTCAAATACAAGAGCGCGTCGTTGTTCTCGCTCTACCGGACGGGCTTCTGCGAGCGGCTAGGCTTCACGGACATGGACTTGAACATCGAGAAGCCGCTGAAGGATAAGACCGAGCTGAAGATTGAGCTGCTGCTGCCGCCGCCGGCCGGGACACTCAAGCTGACCGGGGTGGTCGAAGACGCCGAGCTGGCCCGCCCGGGGTGCTGGTGCGTCTATGTGGCGCTCAGGGGCGTCGCCAAGGAGCAGCGGGCCACGCTGGAGAGGTTCATTATCGATGCCGCCCAAAAAGCCTGATGCCCGCCGCCGCCCGGCCCGCCTTCTGCGGCACGGTCTCGAAATCTTCGGAGTACTGCTGGTGTTGATCGCTCTGGCCTCGGTCTCCGGCTGCTGCGAGCGGCTCTTCTATCTGCCGGATGCCCGCGTGTATTCCACGCCGGAGGCTTTCGGGCTGCGCTACGAAGAAGTGGCCTTCGCAAGCGCCGACGGCACCCGGCTGACGGGCTGGTTCCTCCCGGCGGTGGGGCCGGCCCGGGGCACGGTGGTGCATTGTCACGGCAACGCCC
The DNA here is from genome assembly GCA_964490295.1 of uncultured Planctomycetota bacterium. GTDB lineage: Bacteria > Planctomycetota > PUPC01 > PUPC01 > PUPC01 > CAZBCO01. The sequence continues at coordinate 1,985 of CAZBCO010000351.1, read as the reverse complement.
AGAACATGACCTCGCACTGGCAGTTCGTCAAGTTCCTGCCCGCCGAGGGCTTTCATCTCCTGGTGTTCGACTATCGCGGATATGGGCGGTCCGAGGGGCGGCCATATCGGCGTGGCACGGTCGAAGACGCCCGCGCGGCGGTGGATTATGTGATGGGCCGGAGCGACGTGGACGCGGGCCGGGTGGTCATTTTCGGGCAGTCGTTGGGCGGGGCGATTGCCGCGGTGGCCGCCGCCGAAGACGCCCGTTTGCGGGGGGCGATTATCGACAGCACCTTCACCTCCTACCGCGACGAGGCGGCTCATGTGCTGCGGCAGAACCCGGTCACCTGGCTGCTGGCCTGGCCGTTGTCGCGGGCGCTCATCGCGTCGGGGTACGACCCGGTGGATTACGTCGAGCGGATTGCCCCGCGGCCGGTGCTGTTCATCCACGGGACGGACGACCGCGTGGTCCCGGCGTCGATGAGCGAGGCATTGACGGCCCGATTCGGAGATTCCAAGGCGTTGTGGCTGGTGCCGGGGGCCGGGCACACCGAGGCGCTGTATCGCGTGGAGGGCGAGTACCGCCGCCGCGTGACCGCCCTGCTCCACCGGGCGGTGGCCGACTGAGGGCGAACCGCGGGGAGGCTCAGGGCTGGCTCGCACGGGCGTGGGTTATCCCCATCTCGCCGTTTCCCCCGCCGGCCGGCCTCTTCCTGTTTTCCGAAGCGGGACATCCAAGTCAGTACAAGAGTTCGTAGGCCGTCCGCTGTTCGTTACCCATCGGGAGCAGAATGCGACAGCGTTGGGGATCGTCCGGCAAGGTAAGGCTCGCCTTCTCATCCCGCTCCCGTGTGCCGCCCGCGCACCCATTTTGGGTACAAGCAAGTTCCCCCCCAAGCTCGAACAAGTCAACATCACTCTCAACGCAACGCCTCTCTTCGAAGCGCCGCCGCAACATAAGCATCGCCTCCCCATCCCGATCCCGCGTGCCGTCCGCGCACCCAATTTGGGTGTGCGGGTGATCGCTCAGCAACGTGAAACTCCCCTCGTACATGGCCTGCGTCAGTTCGGCGACGCGGCTGGGGCTGATAGGGCCGCTGGCCTCCCGGAGACGGCGTTGCAACTCTTTCCCAATCGAGTGCCCCGCGCCTCTTGAAAGCGTGGCAGCGAGACAGTAGTGACCAGAAAATTGAAATCGTTTGCGCTCATGTGTCTCGTAACCTGTTGGCTTCTAAACCGTTAGCCGCATCCTGGCTTCCAACAACGGGACAGCAGTGGTAGCAGGCCGTCTTCAGGCACCCCAGGCCGCCCAAGCGAATGCCCCCGCGCCATAGAAGACACACTCGCCCTCTGCCCGCGCACCCAAATTGGGTGCGCGGATGATGCCCGGGCCACCTCAAGTCAACTTTACATTCCGCTCTCCGCTCCCGAGGGTGCTGCCGTCACCCCGCCAACATCTCGCCAGCATAGAACCGATTCACCCCGCCTCCCGCCCGCGCACCCAAAATGGGTGCGCGGATAGCAACCATCGTGTACCAAGAATGGGTAAAGCGTCCCCGGGTAATCTGCTCACGGGGCGGAAGGGAGACAGGTGAAATGGCCGCCGATAAGGCGTTTCATGGGCAAGAGAGCGCTCGACAAGCAGCACCCCGCCGGATGAACTGGGGGAACTCCGTGTCCCCCCTCCGCCCCGACCGCGTCAATCCGTCGCGCACCCATTTTGGGTGCGCGGGAGCGCCGACTGGCTGATCGGATGAAGAGGGGCGCTGATCGCCAAGTTGAGTCAGTATCCCCGCCTCGACAAGCCGCCTTACACCCACATTGGTTGCCGGTATGGCCGCCGGGGCACTTGGGGTCAACTCCGCGCTCGGTGTTTTCTGTCCGAGGAGCCGCCCCCTGCCTCGCGGAAGCCCCACACTTGCGCTCCCATCGCCCAACGCCCGCGCACCCAAATTGGGTGCGCGGAAGGGGCGGCTGGTGAAATGACCGCCGATGAAGCGTTTC
>CAZBCO010000350.1:0-2898 GCA_964490295.1 uncultured Planctomycetota bacterium | reverse complement strand
TTTTGGCTTGATGCGATATGACCGGGCGGACCTCGCCGGGGCGGTCGAGATGCTGCGGGCCTCGTTGGCCGCGAAGGCGGAGCAGGAGGACGTCAAGGCCCTTCTCGACAAGTTGACCGGCTCGCCGACGGTGGAGGATGTGCAGCTGGTGTCGGCCCCTCAACTGCCCGCCAGTATGCCGATCCTTTCCGCTCGTCTGGGCAGCGGCGGCCCGGTGCCGCTGAAGAAAGAGCAGGTGAGCGTGGAGATCGCCGGGGCGAAGGTGCCGTTCACCGTCGGCCCGGAAGGGCGGATCTATGCCCTCCCGCGCGAGATGCTGGGGGAGGGGCGGCACGTGATCCGATTTCGCATTAACGCACCGGGCCGTACCCCGGTCGATATCCGACATGCGTTTACTGTCAGCCTGAAGGGCGACTGAGCTATGCGGTGTTCACGATGTGGCACAGAGAATACGCTGGGGGCGACCTTCTGCCGGCAATGCGGCCAGAAGCTCGAGATGTCCGATGCCCAGGCCCACGCCCAGGCTCTGGCGTCGGTAAGCCACGATAACTGGCACCGGGCCTTTCTGGCGCTGGGCCGCACTTTGTATTTCTTCTTTCTGGTGTTCGTGGGGGCGTTGATGTTCCGTAGCTGTGCCCGTCGAGAGATTATGGCGGACTACAGCGCCGCGGCGCCGTTACCGCCGGTCGCCTCGGTCGATCTGGCCCCGGTGATGTTCCACCAGCCCACCTTGCCGATTCCCCAAGTCCGGGCTTCCGGCACCCTGGCGGTCGAACGGAACGACGTGGCGGCCTTGACCGCCGAGATGGCCCAGACGGTGCGCGACCGCCTTACCTGCTCGGTCATGCTGGAGAAAACCGGGATCATTCGCGGTGTGCTCCTCTCGCGGACCGACGACGAGATTCAGGTCATCACCAGTTGGGAACCCTACACGGTGCGCACCATCAAGACCGCCGACATCAACTTTGAACAAAGCAAGCTCCCTTAGCAAGCCCTTACTCCGATTATAGTGAAGCATGTCTTTGGGTTCGCGTGGGCGGCGTCTGGACGGGAGGGCGCGATTTCGAACCTGGGCGCGAAGACGCTCTTCGGGTCGGAATCAACGTACCGGAGCGGCTCACGATGGAATCGCCTTTTGAACAGCCGATACTTGAAGAGCGGTTCGATTCTCTTCACGGAGTGATTGCCGATGTGCGGAATTGTGGGGTATGCCGGCGGGCGGGACGCTCGCCCGGTGCTGGTGGACGGGTTGAAGCGGCTGGAATACCGGGGCTATGATTCGTCCGGTATCGCCGTGTTGGACCAGGGAGAGGTCCGCTGCGTGCGAGCCGTGGGGCGGATTGCCGAACTGGAGAAGCAGTTGCTTGAGGCCCCGCCGCACGGAACGCTGGGCATCGCTCACACCCGCTGGGCCACGCACGGGCCACCCACCGAGGCCAACGCCCACCCGCACCGCGACAACTCCGGAACGCTCGCCGTGGTTCACAACGGCATTATTGAAAACTATCGCTCCCTGAAGGCCGAGCTGATTGAGAGCGGCTGCCGCTTCGTCAGCGATACCGACACCGAGGTCATCGCCCACCTCATCGCCCAGCACTTGAACGGCGATTTCCTGGAAGCGGTGCGCGTGGCGCTCACCCGGCTGGACGGAACCTACGGGCTGGCGGTGGTCTCCAGCCGGTTCCCCGGACAGCTCGTCGTGGCCCGCAATGGGTCGCCGCTGGTCATCGGCGTGGGAGACGGCGAGCACGTGGTCGCCTCCGACGCGTCGGCCATCGTCAAGCATACGCGCCAGATCGTGTACCTCGACGACAATGAGATCGCGGTGATTACCGCCGACGGGATGGAGACCTGCACGGTCGATAACCGCCCGGTCGAGAAGCGCATCGAGGAGATTCACTGGGACCTGGGCGCCGTCGAGAAGGCGGGCTACGACCATTTCATGCAGAAGGAGATTCACGAGCAGCCGGAATCCATCGCCAACGCGATGCGCGGTCGCCTCAACCTGGACAACTCCGAGGCGGTGCTCGGCGGGCTGGCGATGCACCACGACTTGCTCAAGGACATCCGCCGCCTGGTGATCAGCTCCTGCGGCACCTCGTACCATGCCGGCCTCATCGGCGAGTGTATGATCGAGGAGTTCTGTCGCCTTCCCGTGGAGGTGGAATACGCCTCGGAGTTCCGCTACCGCGACCCGGTGCTGGAAGCGGGCACCGCGCTGATGGTCATCAGCCAGTCCGGCGAGACGGCGGACACGCTGGCCGCGCTGCGCGAGGCCCGGCGGCGCGGTGTCCCGGTGCTCGGCGTGGTCAACACCGTGGGCAGCACCATCGCCCGCGAGACCGACTGCGGCGTGTACCTGCACGCCGGCCCGGAGATCGGCGTGGCCTCGACCAAAGCCTTCACCTCGCAGCTCGTGGTGCTCTACCTCATCACCCTCTACCTCGGCCGCCAACGGGGCATCTCATCCGAAAAAGGGGCCGAGATGATCCACGCCCTGGCCGGCATCCCCGACCGCGTACAATCCATTCTCGACCGCGAGGACGAGGTGGAGGCCATCGCCGCGAGCTACAAGGACAGCGATCACGCCCTCTATCTTGGCCGGGGCTACAACTTCCCCGTCGCTCTGGAGGGGGCGCTCAAGCTCAAGGAAATCTCTTACGTTCACGCCGAGGGCTATCCCGCGGCGGAGATGAAGCACGGCCCCATTGCGCTCATCGACCGGAACATGCCCGTGGTCTGCATTGCCACGCAGGACAGCGTGTATGAGAAAGTGGTCAGCAACATCGAGGAGGTCAAGGCTCGCGGCGGGCAGGTCATCGCCATCGCCACCGAGGGCGACCGGCATATCGCCGACAAGGCCGACCACGTCTTCTACGTGCCCGACGTCCCGGCCGC
>CAZBCO010000349.1:0-3363 GCA_964490295.1 uncultured Planctomycetota bacterium | reverse complement strand
ACCGCTCGGAGGCGATCCGCGACCTGGTGCGTGACGCTCTGGTGGAGCAGGAGTGGCAGGCGGGCGGGGGGAACTCGATGGCCGCTGTGGTTATCGTTTACGATCACCACGCGCGCGATCTGAATCATCGGCTGAACCATATCCAGCACGAGCATCCCGACACCGTGGTCTCGTCGTTGCACGTCCACGTTGACGAGCATCGGTGCATGGAGATTATCGTGCTGCGGGGCGAGCGTCGCCTGCTGACCGAGCTGGGCTACCGGCTGATCGGGACCAAGGGGGTGATTCACGGGCGGCTGATGCCCAGCACCACCGGGCAGGAGCTGGCCTGATATTCGTCAGGAGTTGCGCCGCAGTACCTTCCGCAGGGCGACGGCCGCGAAGAAGGTGGCCACGGCGACGATGACGATGCAGGCCCCGACCGGGACCTCGGCGTCCCGAAGCAGATAGGCGATGAGGAAACCGCCGACCGCGCACCCGGCGCCCAGCCCGGCGGAGCAGATCGCCGTCGGCCCATAGCCCCGGCAGACTTGAAACGCTGCCGCGGCGGGCACGGAGATCAGGCTGTAGATCATCAGCCCGCCCACGGTGTTCAGGTTCACCGTCAGTGTCGCCCCGCACAGCACCAGAAAGGTGAGCAGTACCAGCCGCTCGCGCAGTCCGGTGGCCGCGGCCAGCGAACGGCTGAACAGGATCGCGCACATCTCCTTGGAGAAGATAGCGACAAAGGCGAACAACGCCCCGCTGGTGACGGCAATCCAGGCGACCTCCCGCCAACTGACGAAGACCAAACTGCCCCAGAGCAGGCCCAGCAGCGGCCCCTTGGCTCCCGGCGAGAGGCCGATGCCCAGGAACACCAGCCCCATCATCAAGGAGAACAACACCCCCAGCGCCACGTTGGTATCCAGCCGGAGCCGTCCGCGTCCCGCCAGAGCGAGGCTGCCGGAGGTGGCCACGGCGAGAACCAGAGCGCTGGGCAGCTCCGGCAGGCCGAGCAGTTGCCCCCAGACCGCGCCGGCCATCGCCGCGTGCGCGATGCAGACGCCGACGAAGGGCATGCGCATCCCGACGATGTACACTCCGGCGAGGCCCGCACTGGCCCCGCCCAGCAATCCGGCGATCAGAATCGGGATCAGATAGGCGATGGTTCGGCCCCTTTCGTAGAAGCGGCGGGTTCGCGGGCCGCGGCGTAGCGCAGCCCGTCGCGTTCCCAAACCTCGACCGGGCAACCGTACAGATCAGAGAGCGCTTCGGCGGTGACCACCTCGCCCGGCGGGCCGGTGGCGGTGACTTGGCCGTCGTGGATGAGGGCGACCCGTGTGCAGCAGGCGGGGATCAGGGCGACATCGTGCGAGACCATCATTACCGTGACACGGGTTTCGAGGTAGATGCGCTCGATGGTGCCCGTCAGGCGGCGTCGCCAGTCAATGTCCAGATGCGCCCCGGGCTCGTCAAGCAACAGCAAGGTAGGCTCCTGAGCCATTGCACGGGCCAGCAGGGTCTTCTGTTGCTCGCCGCCGGAGAGGGTTCGGAAGGTGCGGCGGCGGAAGGCTTCGAGGCCGAGGTGCTCGATCTGCCGCGCGGCGATCTGCCGGTCGGCGGGCCGGATGCGGCGCATCAGGCCGCGTCGAGCGGTGCGGCCGAGCAGGACGACCTCCTCGACCGTCAGCGGCAGGTCCGCGTTGTATTCGGCGGCTTGGGGCAGGTAGCCGATCTCCTGGCGGACAGCGGCCGAGCCGCGGCCATGCACATCGCGTCCGTTCAGCAAGGCGCGGCCCTGGGTGGGGCTTAGCAGGCCGCAGCAGAGGTTGAGCAGTGTGGTTTTGCCCGCGCCGTTCCGGCCCAGCACCGCGAGGAACTCGCCGGACGGGGCGTCGAGGCGGTCGATGGCCAGGATATCCCGGCCCGCCCGATGCACCCGCACGTTGTCGAGTTGCAGGGCGGCGGCATTCATTGAGCGGTCCCCTTCGCGACGGACGGCAGAGCCGCCAGATTGCGTCTCACCAGAGCGTCGAAGGTGGTCTCGTCGCCTTGCATCATCGGGAAGTTGCTGAAGACGACCATCGCAGCTCCCAGCCGATGAGCGACCGGCTCGGCCAGCATGACCCCCTCCTGAAGGTTGGCGATGACGAAGCGGATGTCGGAGTGGCGGCCCGCATCAAGGCAGCGCTCAAGCTCCTTGAACCCAGCGGCCTCGCGCCCGGTGAAGGTGGCGACCACCTCCAGCCCCAGCGCCCGGCTGAAATGCGACTGATGCCCGGAGCTCAGCACCCGCGCCCCGGCCAATCCGCGACGCTCGACCTCGGATCGCATCTCCGCAGTCAGCGCGTCCATCCGGGACTCGACCTCGGCCAGACGCCGGCGGTAGCGCTCTGCTCCTTCGGGGTGAGCTTCGGCCAGAGCTTCGCACACGTTCCGGCAGGCCACCGCGTATGTGGAGGGCAGGCACAGGCCTTCGGGCGAGGTGATGGCGGCGATGGTCAATCCGTTGTCGCGGAAATGATGGAGCTTGTCGTCGAGGGACGCCTGGAACGCGAAGCGCAGCATCAGCTTCGCCTGGGCCAGCGTGTCGAGCATCGACGGGCTGACGTCGAAGTGGCCGGGGCAGGAGCCGGGAGGCAGCAGCCTCGCCACACGGAACTCGTCGCCCGCGATGTCGCGGAGCGCGCATTCAAGGTAGGAGGTGGTGACGGCAACGGTGGGGCGCGGGTCGTCCGGCTGGGCCGAGCACCCGATCAGCCACACGGCGGCGAGCAGAGGAAGCCATTTTCTCATCAAGCAGACCCTTCTATGGTGAGGATTGCCAGCAGTTGTTGAAGTAATAATGCACGATCAGCCCGTCCGGGCGTTCGGGGTACCAGTGGTTGGGCGGCATAGGGCGGTATGAAAGTACATCCGAGATGCCACGCTTGCCTCCTGGCCCCGCGCTCCATACCGCGCACTTGATCGGAGAGGTGTCTTGGCGGTGATAAATTAGCGTACCTGAAGCTTTTGGGAAATCTTCAGGCACATGAATCCTGAAATGTTTAGGGCTGATAAAATTAATCAATCCCGGTCCCGGGGCCAAGTATCGGTAAGTATATCCCGGGCTGAAAATATCCTCTGGCAAGGTATCAGTACATTGATAATCCACCAACTCAACGGGCATAGGATAAACATCATCGGTCATGCAATTTTCGCGGGTTGGGGGCAACTTTCGGTATCGCTGCTCATAGAGTTCTATCGCCACCGTCATTTGACGCAGGTCGCTGTGGGCGCGGGAGACACGGGCCTTCTCTCTCGCCGCACCGAGCGCGGGCAGAAGCAGGCCGCTGAGGATGGCGACGATGGCGATGACCACCAGCAGTTCGACTATGGTGAATC
>CAZBCO010000348.1:0-4061 GCA_964490295.1 uncultured Planctomycetota bacterium | reverse complement strand
TCCGAAGCGCAGATCGAGGGGGCGTTCCTCGCCGGCTTACAGCAGATTGTCTTCCAAAGTCCGGCGTTCGCAGAAGGACATGGTGGAGCAGGGAACACGGCGGGCGAGCAGGCGCTATAACCGCCCGGAACGCAGAATCCCCCAGGCCAGCAGAACCGAGAGCAGGCCGGAGAAGACGTAGCCGAAGACGCCCGGTACGGACACGTCGTTCCACGCGAGGAACTTGGCCTGAACCATCAGCGATGACGTGACCAACAGAGCCGCCACGTAGATGCTCATCGCCAGCCGGTTGCTGGCCCGGTCCAGCTCGTTGACCGTGCGGTCCAAGCCGCGCAAGTTCAGGCCGACTTGCAGCCGTCCGGACTCCGCCTTGCGCACGATGCTGCGCAGGTCGCGGGGAATGCTCCGAAGCATCTGCATCAGGCTGAGCGTATGCAGCCCCGCCGCTCTGGCCAGCCGCTTGGGCGACAGCCGGCGGGTTAACAACTGCCGGGCCTTGGGTGAACTGATTGCCAGCACATCGCAGGAGGGGTCCAGGGCACGGGCCACGCCGGACACGGTGGCCAGCGATTTGCCCAGCAGCACCAGGTCGCGCGGGAGGGTCAGGCCGTTTTGTCGGGCGGCGCGCATCAGGTCGCCGAACAGTCTGCGCGTATCAATCCGGCCCAGCGGCATCCCGTTGTATTTGTGGTACAGGGCGGTGACGTCCCGATGGAACATTTTGGGGTCGAAGGTGTCGTCGGCCACGCCGATTTCCATCGCAGCCTCGGTGATGAAATCCAGGTCGCCCGACACCGAAGCCACAAACATGGTGGTCAGCAGCGTCTTATGGTCGGCGGTCAGGTGGCCCACCATGCCGAAATCGATGATTCCGATGGTGCCGTCGTCGGCCACAATCAGGTTGCCCGGATGCGGGTCGGCGTGGAAGCTGCCGGTTTGCAGGTATTGTTTGAGGAAGCATTCGGTCAGCGTCTTCGCCAGATGCGTCCGGTCGTGGCCTCGGCGGTCGAGCTCCTCGATGTTGCCGATGGGGACCCCCTCCAGGCGCTCGACGGTCAGCACCGCGGCGGTACAGTACTCCCAGTAAACCGCGGGTGCCCGTGCCCCTTCGCTCTTGGCCAACTCCTGGTGGAACCCCGCGGTGTGCGAGGCCTCCACCGAAAAATCCAGCTCGTTGCGGATCGCCCGGTCGAACTCTTCGACGATCTGCGTGGGGCGCAGCTCGGGAAGCTGGCCATCGGCGATGCTCGCTACATAGCGCAAAATCCCCAAGTCCGCCAGAATGGTATGCTCGATACCCGGACGACGCACCTTGACCATCACCTGGGAGCCGTCCTTAAGCGTGGCCCGATGGACCTGGGCAATCGAGCCGGACCCCGCCGGCGTGTCGTCGAATGAGGAGAACACCTCGTCGATGGGCAGCCGCAGCTCGCTCTCAATAATGGCCCGCGCCGCCGCGGAATCAAACGGTTGCACGTGGTCGCGCAGCGCCTTGAAGGCCTCGGCAAAGCTCTCGCCCACGATGTCCGGGCGGGTGGATAGAATCTGGCCGAGCTTGACGAAGGTCGGCCCCAACTCCTGGAAGGCATTGACCAGGCGTTGTTCGTCGGTGGGGGCGTCGTCCATCACCGGGGCGCGGCTGGCCAGCCAGCGCTTGGCGAAGGGGATGTGTTCTTGCAGGTTCAGTTGGCCGATGAACGGGCGGAACCCGTGTCGAATCAGGGCGATGATGATTTCGCCGAGCCGTTGAATATTCCGGGGTAATCTGACCAGATCGACGAGAGCCAACGCTCGCTACCCCCTGATTTTGACCTTGACCCCGATGTCTGCGAATTCCGCCTGACACTGGGCGGCCTCTTCTTGCGATAAGTCCTTGGCCACGGTAACCACGGTCTTGCTCAGCTCCATCAGGGCCTCTTCCGGCGCGATGCCCATGTAGCGGCTCATCAGCTCGGCGGCGTCCTGCTTCTTCTTGCCGCGCGTCTTGCCCACCAGCGTGACCCGGCACGAGCCGTTGCCGCCCATCGGGGCGCCGACCGTAGCAGGCTCCGGCTTGGGTTCTGCGCGGGCGGCAGGCGGCGGGGGCGGCGGGGGTGCGGACGGCGGCGCGGCGGGCGGCGACTCGATGAGCTCAACGGTGTCGTTCATCAGCTCAACCTGCTCGCCCTCTTCACTGCCCAGCGGTTCGAGGATGACCTCGTCGTCGTCTTCCATATCGGGCGGCGGAGGAGCGGGCTGCGGCGCCGGCGACGACGGGGCGGCCTGCTGTGGCGGCGGCTGTGGGGCTGTCGGTGGTGGCGAAGCCGGGCGCATCACCTCCGGCGGCGCGGCGGGCGGCTTTGGAGCGGACTCCGCCGGTGCAGCGGCGGGGGCCGTCGCCTCAGGCACCGCCAAGACCTGCATCTGGAGCCGGACCCCGCAGTTCGGGCAAATGACATGGTTGCCGGGACGTTTGGTGATGTCCGGCATCAGCGGCCAACGCAAGACCTGCAACTTGCCCACCGGCTGGGCCGTGATCTGCACGTCGGCCCCCAGGGCCTTCAGCCGAATGGCATACGTCCCCGTGATGCGCGCTTGCTGAGCCGACAGCTTGTCCAGCAGAATCAGCGGAGTGTTCTGGACAATGTTCAAGGCGTTGGGCAAGTCCAGCGGGAACAGCGTGGTCAATTCCTGGGCCACCGCCTGCATCGCGTCGGCGCGGACGCTGTTGAGGATAAACTTAAAATCGTTGCGCGGGCCAGAGGCTTCAGCCATCGCAGACACCTCCCTGTTGGGGTCGGTCTCAGTTCGAAGCAACGTATGATACCTGTCTCAAGGGGATGGTAGCATCTGCCCCCTATGGTGTCAAGGATGGGCCAGCGGTTTGAAAACTTGGGGCGTGGGTCTGGGTTAATACGCGCCGTGGCGGATGAGGACGCTGCGCAGAGTGCGGAGGATGATCTGCAGGTCGAGCCGGGCGGAGTGGTTGTGGAGATAAAGGGTGTCGAGCAGGACGATCTCGTCGAGGTTGCGGACCTCGGCCCGCCCGCAAATCTGCCAGAGGCCGGTGATGCCGAACCATCCGGCGAGGCGGAGCCTTTGGTGCGGGCGGTAGCGGGCGACCTCGGACGGCAGCGGTGGGCGGGGGCCGACGACGGACATCCGCCCGGTCAGCACGTGCAGGAATTGCGGCAGCTCGTCGATGCTGAAGCGGCGCAGCAGGCGCCCGATGGGCGTGCGGCGTGGGTCGTCGGCCAGCTTGAACAGGTGGCCGTCCTGCCCGTGCCGCTGCTCGTACCAGGCCCGGTGTCGGTCGGCGTCGGGCCACATCGTGCGGAACTTGATGAACCGGAACGTCCGGCCCCCGGCCCCCACACGCTCTTGCACGAAGAATACCGGCCCGCGGTCTTGCAACTTGATGATCAGGGCCAGCAGCGCGGCGGGCAGGGCACCGAGCAACACCACGACAGCGGAGAACAGCAGGTCGAAGAGGCGCTTGGGTAAGGAGGGCCGCCGTGTGACCGGCCGCGCTCGAAGGTGCAGCAGGGGCCATGGCCCGATGTGCATCAGCACCAAACCCAGGCCATCGATGCCGTGGGGGGCTTCGGGCCTGAGCAGCAGAACATCCAGCCCGGCCTTGAGCAGAGAGTCTGCCTGTTCAAGCTGCTCGCTCAGCGGGGCTTCCGGGTCGGCAAGCACGACGGCATCGATTTTGGATTGTTGGGCAAGCGTTTCGAGCGCCGAGGGGGAGTGGGGCGATTCGACCACATGGAATCGGTCCGCCAGGGCTTCGGAGCATTGCTCCGAGGCCGGGCCGTGTCCGAGAATTACGATGCGTTTACGGCTGATCATAAGCTCCCGGAGTTGAGCCGTTCAGGCCGCCTTGCCGGGTATGTGACGACCGGGGTTACTCGCTCTTCTTGTCCTGGGCCGGTGCGGGTTGGGCATCGCCTTGTTGCTTCGCATCGGGCTTGGCCTTCGGGGCCGGGGCCGCTTCGATCTTTTGGATAATCTGAATCTGGCCGGCACCGGCGGGGATAACGATCTGCACCCGCTGTTGTTGGGGGCCGGGATTCGGCGGT
>CAZBCO010000347.1:0-3121 GCA_964490295.1 uncultured Planctomycetota bacterium | reverse complement strand
CGCCGGGCGACCCACGAGTCTTACCGGCTTATCGAGCCGTCGCCGAGGCAAACAAACCGATCCTCTTTCACTCCGGTATCCTCTGGGACGGCCTGCCTTCCGGGCCGTTCAACCGCCCGTGCCTGTTCGAGAGCCTGCTCGAAATCGACAACCTCAAGTTCACCCTGGCCCACATCTCCTGGCCCTGGGTCGATGAGTGCATCGCCGTCTACGGCAAGTTCCTCAACGCCTACACCCGGCGGCCCGACCTCTCGGTCGAGATGTTCATCGACAATACGCCCGGCACGCCCCCCATCTACCGCCGTGACGCGCTCACCAAGCTCTTCACCGTGGGATATGACATCGAGCATAATATCATCTTCGGCACCGACTGCCGCGCGGACGACTACAACGTCGCCTGGGCCAGAGAATGGATCACCCGCGACAATGCCATCTACGACGACCTCGGCCTGTCGTGCGAGACCCGCGAACATATTTACGCCGACAACCTCCGCCGCTTCCTTGGCCTCTCCGATGGAGCCATCCGGCACCGAACCCTCCGCCCGGCGGAGTGATCCCCACCCCTTGATTTTGCTTTGCTTCTTTTTGTTGGACATCCTCTGATCATATCTGCTATGATTTCACATCAGAAAGCTTAAAACCCGGCCGTGAACGAGGTCTGCTCGCAGGAGGTTATCATGAAGGTCTTGGCGAAATGGGCTGTCGGTCTTGTGGCGATGGTGGGGATCTCGTATGCTCCGCAAGCGTCCGGCGCGGAGATGGGTCCGGTTCAAGGCGTTACATTTAAGGTAAGAACCGAACGCCCAAGGGTGTTCATCCGCTCGGAGGAATGGAGCGGGCCGAGCGTGGCCAAGATGAAGCTCTGGTTCAAGCTGCCGGAATACCAGAAGCGAGGCGTCGCCAACTGGCCGATCTTCCAATATCTGGTCACGGGCGACCGCGAGACCGGCAAAGCGGCAATCGCGACCTTCGTCAAGCAGCGCATCGGCGGGTCTTCGCCCAGCTATTCGGGCAAATCGGCTCAACTCTACGCCGCAACCTACGACTGGCTCCGCGAGCACCCCGACTTCGACGAGGAAAAGCGCAAAGCGGCTGTCGCCCATCTGGAACGATGGGGCGATGAGTTCACACGATACGTAACCCAGGTCAGCGCACCGATGTACTACTCGCGCTATCCCGGCGCGATCTCCGGGCTGACGGCCATCGGCCTGGCCCTCTACGGCGACAGCCCCAAGGCCGAGGGTTATATCGCCGCCGCCTATAAAGCCCTGGTGGAGTACGGCAAGGCCCGCGCCTATGAGGGCGGTGCGTCCGCTGGCGGGACGTACTCCCTGTACCACGCCTTCCCCGACCTGGGCCGCGCGGTAACGGCGTTCGAGAGCGCCACCGATGCCGGCCTGCTGAAGTATATCGAGGAGAAGCAGGACGACTGGCTCCGCCGCCAGCTTGAGTTCCAGATTTGGTTCACCATGCCCACCGGATATTTTACCAAAGAAGGCGACCAGTGGCGCAATCAGGATAACCATCAGATGCGTTCGAACATCGACATCCTCACGCATCTGCTCCACAACGGTCATGGCCGCACCTTTGCCGATCAGATGTACAAGCGCCGCGGGACAAGCGATTACCACGGCTCCTATGTCTGGGACTTCTTCGTGTTCAACAACCCCGAAATTGAGCCGAAGCCGCTGGAAGAGCTTGGCCGAGCGACGATGTTCGGCAAGGACAGCCACGGCTACGTGTTCTTCCGAAGCGGCTGGACCGGGAACGACACGGCGGTGTTCTTCAAGTGCGGCGAATCGCTGGACGTCCACGGCTCGCACACCACCGCCCATTTCGACGTCTGGCGAGGCCGCTCGCTCATCCAGCGCGCCGGACCGTGGTACAACGTCAAGACACGCGGCGGTAGTTGCTGGCACAACAACACGATGAAATTCGTCAGCCAGGGCGACGACGGCAGACACCCCAACACCATTGCCAAGAATGATGTCCGGCTCGACTTCGACGCCTTTCTGGCTTGGAAGCGGCGCTCCGTCGAGGCGGGCGACATCATCGAGTTCGAGGCCAAGGACGACTACGCACGGGTGCTGTCCGACGCCACCGCCGCCGTGCGCAAGAGCTGCAAGTCATGGACCCGCGAACTCGTCTGGCTTGGCTATCAGTATCTGCTGGTCATCGCCCGCGTTGAGACGCTGGACAAGCCGGTGGAGCAGCAATGGATGGCCTTCCTGCACGGCGACCAGGAGCTCGACGGGCGGGTCGCCACCACTCTGTCCGGCGGTAACCGGCTCTGGTGTCGCACCCTGCTGCCCGAAGACGCCAAGCTCGCTCTGGAAGAGACCAAGGCCGGGATTCGGCTCAACGTCACGCCGCCGGACAACAAGCCCGGCAAGCGGCTCTACGTCCACCTCATCACCACGGGACCGGGCAAGGCGGACGAGCCGAAGGCGTCGGTCGAACGCCAGGACGGCAAGGTCGTCGTCCGAGTCGGCGAGTTCACCTACACGTTCGACGAGTAGCGGGAGCGAATCTCTAAACGGATGATAATGCCCCTGGAACAGAGGCGGTACGCGCCTGGGCTTCCCGGGGCTTAAGCAAGCTATGGGCGTAAGCCTGACTCACGCCCGCGCGCTTGAAGGGCCACCACCGGGCAGCTTCTCGCAATCCCTGTATTCGTCACGGCTTTGACGGGACCTGCTATGTGAGCCGTCAAGGGAGAAGTTCAAGTCATAGAGTTTTCCTTTCTTTCCAGACCCTCTTCCTCTTCTCTTTCGATGGCGATCGGAGTCCAGCCCGGAGCAGCCTGCTATTCGTCCTGGCCGTATACGGCCGGGACATGTTTCCCTGTTCGGGTAGGAAGGCGGGCGTACCTCCCGTCCGACCACGTTCAATTATCCCCGGCTACGCCGGGGAGACTGCTCATCATAGAATCTGTCACCTTATGGAGCCGCTCAAAGAATGGTTGTATAATAGCATTAACATCATAAGGCGACGCAGGGGTTCGTAGCGTGAGGAGTTGTACCGGTGTGTGAGAAAGTAGAAAGACACGACGCGCTTGGTAGGGCGTCTCTTGCGTTGTCGTACGTGGAGTACGATCTGAGACCTTCCGCCCGGAGCCCTG
>CAZBCO010000346.1:0-2883 GCA_964490295.1 uncultured Planctomycetota bacterium | reverse complement strand
CAGGCGATCAAGTCCCGAGCCCAGAATAAGCGGGTGGCGGCGATGCTGACCGAGCTGCAGAAGCAGCGGCGAAAGCGTCGCTTGATTATTGCGGCCTGTGGGGTCGGTTGCCTGTTGCTCTTTCTGATGATACGATCCTTCGTAATCAGTTATGGCCCGAACTGGGATGCGGGGGATTACCCCGCCGAGGCGTTGCCTTTTCTCCGGGGCTTGAATGCTTCCGAGCCGCGAACACGGGCGGCGGCCCGGTGGGAACTGGCCGACCTCGGCGACCGGAACATCGCCCGTCTGCTGGGTGAACTCGACAATGATCCCGAACCGCTGATCCGGTTGGTCAGCCTCTGGGCATTGTTTCGGATCGGCGACGCGGTTACCGCCGATGAACTGATGCCGCTGTTGCAAGACTCCGACCTGGACGTACGGATGACCGCCGTGGTGGCCATCGCCCGATGTCGGGCCGAATCGCAAACCCCTGCATCCTTCGGCCCCTTGGTCGCCCAAGCTCTGGAGCAGGAGGACGTCTGGAGGCTGTGGTTCAACGAGGTGGCCACAGGGCGAAAGACGACTTTGGAGATTACGACGGATCTGGACGCCCGGTGGAGCACCGGCTCGGTCGCAGCTCGTCGGCATATTGCCTGGATGAACGCTCTCAGCCTCCAGCCGGAGCTGGCGGTGCAGCGGATTCGGGCGATGCTCAGCGACCCGGCCCCGGAGGTCGTGATCAGCGCGATCCACGCCCTGCACCCGCATGTCACCAGGGAAGCCTTTGAGCGGATACCGAACACGGACGCGCGGGTTCGTCGCGAGCAACGCACCCTCCGGTTACAAGCGCTTAACGGCATCGCCCTGAAGCTCTTGCAGCATAAGCGGGGCACACGGGCCACGACCTATATCGAAACGCACGACGGCATCAAAACGGCCGCCGCATTGGCTCTGGCCCGCAATGGCCAGCCCGAAACCGTCGTGCTCTTCGAGCGTCCGCTTGGCGATGCCAATTGGTTCATCCGCTTCGCCGGACTGAAAGGCTTGGAAATGCTGCCGCCGAACCCGGCATGGAACCTGATTGGTTCCGTCCAGGATTACGACCCCTTGAAAGACGGCCCATGGGCGCGGCGTGTGGCCGAGCGCATCAAGGCCGCCGCCGACTCATCACCCCAGCAGGAGCCTGCCACACCAAATGAATGACGATGCCCGCCTGATGGCCGACCTGGAAGCCGCCGGCCAGGAGCACCTGGTGAAGCACCTCAACACGTTGGACGCCGAGCCTCGTGCCCGCCTGGTGCGGCAGCTCGGCTCGTTTGATTACGCCCTGGTGCGGGACCTCGCGGCCCGTGCCCGCTCGGCATCCAGCGAAGGCGGCGACACCCAGGTGGCCGAGTTCGAGCCGTCGCCGGTGACCACGCTGGACCAACCCCGGCAGCAGGTCGCCGAAGCGGTCGCCCTGGGCGAGGCGGCCATCCGTCGCGGCGAAGTGGCCGCCTTTGTGGTGGCCGGCGGCCAAGGCTCGCGCCTCGGTTTTGACGGCCCCAAGGGCTGTTATCCCATCGGGCCGGTCAGCGAGAGGACGCTCTTCCAAATCCACGCCGAGAAGCTGCTGGCCTGCTCCCGACGCTATGATGTGGTGATCCCGCTCTATGCGATGACCAGCACGGCCAACGATGCAGCGGTTCGTAAGTTCTTCTCAGACAACGACTTTTTTGGTTTGGGCGAGGACAACGTGATGTTCTGCGTCCAGCGCATGCTGCCGGCATTCGACACGCAGGGGCGATTCCTGCTGGACGCCCCGGACCACGTCTTCGAGAACCCCGACGGCCACGGCGGGGCCTATTTTGCCCTGCAACGGGGCGGGGCGCTCGACGATATGGAACGGCGCGGCATCCGCTGCATCTCATATTATCAGGTGGACAACCCGATGGTGCCGGTGATAGACCCCCGATTCATCGGCGAGCACCTTCGCTCCGGGTCCGAGATGTCCAGCAAGGTGCTGCGCAAGTGTCGCCCGCTGGAAAAACTGGGCGTGTTCGGAGAGATTGACGGCGCCACGCGGGTGGTCGAATACAGCGAGATTCCCGACGCTCTGCAACACAAAACGCTGCCCGACGGCTCGCTCAAGTACGCCTTTGGAAGCATCGCCATTCACATCATCGACGTGGCCTTTGCGCGGCGGATGGCCGGCGACAACCTGCCCTTCCACCTGGCCCGGAAGACCATCCCATACCTTGGGCCGAACGGTGAACGGGTGCAGCCCGACGACAAGAACGGCGTCAAGTTCGAGCGCTTCGTGTTCGACGGCGTCCCGCTGGCCCGCAACCCGCTGATTCTTGAAGTATGCCGCGAGGACGAGTTCGCCCCGGTCAAGAATCCGAAGGGCGAGGACTCACCGGAGACCGCCCGCGCCGCGATGACGGCGCAATATGTCCGTTGGTTGCGCGAGGCAGGCGTCGCCGTCCCCGACGGGGTCACGGTCGAGATCAGCCCCCTGTTCGCCCTCGATGCCGCCGAGCTGTCTGCCAAGGCTCGCGACCTCCGCGTCGCGGACGGAATGGTTCTTCGCTAACGCATCGAGGAGACGCAGGGGGCTTTGGCGTTTTGGGAGCGGCTCAGACGGGCTGTACAGGCTCCCCCGGAGCGTCGGCTGATGCCTTCAAAAGCGGCCAAGATGCCGTCGGCTATGTTTCTTTCGGCGTTCTCGCTTGAAGGCGGCCTTTGTGGCGGCTATAATTCCCTCTCGTATGGTCGTGTTACCGATGCTTCCGTCGAGCGTGATGGCAGCTTTCATTCAGGGGTCATAATGTGTTTGTCTGTCCGGGCTGCAAATCGCGTTTTCGCGTACGAAAGGCCCCTCAGAGCGGTAAGATCAAGTGCCCCCGTTGCGGGCTGCTC
>CAZBCO010000345.1:0-3025 GCA_964490295.1 uncultured Planctomycetota bacterium | reverse complement strand
ATCGAGGTGGTTTCGGTCAGGCCGTAGAAATTGATCAGGTCGCGTCCGGGGAAACGCTCGCGGAGTTTGAGGATCGCTTCCGGCGGCATCGGTGCCCCGCTGTAGGCGATGAGGCGAAGGCTGTCCAACTGCATCGCATCGATGCCCTTAACGCCGGCCATCATCACGTAGAGCGTGGGAACGCCGAACAGGGTGGTGGCCCGGTGCTTCTCGACCAGGCGGAGCTGTTCCATCGGGCTGGGCGTCGCGGTGATGACCACGCTGCTGTGGTGCAGGATGGTGGTCGGCAAGAGGCTGTTCAGCCCGGTCACGTGGAACAGGGGGACGGCCAGGAGATGTCGGTCTGTCGGGCGGAGCGGGAAGGCCAGCTCGCCGGAGACCGCGTTGAAGACGATATTACCGTGCGAGATCATCGCCCCCTTAGGACGCCCGGTGGTCCCGGAGGTGTAGAGGATGGCTGCGGTATCCTCCGGCGAAGGCTCGTCCCAATCGGCGAGCGGCGGAGAGCCGAGCAGGGCATCGTAACGGTCAAATCCGTCCGCCTGGAATCCGACCGCGATACGTCGGCGTATGCTGGGCACGTCGGCAAGAATGTTCTCGACCGTCTTGAGCGTATCGGCATGAAGCACCACGGCTGCTACCTGGGCGTCGTCGAGGATGAATCGCATCTCCTCGGCGGCCAGACGCACGTTGACCGGCAAGGCGATGCCGCCGGCCTTTTGAACCGCCAGATAGGCGATCACGAACTCGATGCTGTTGGGCAGCACCAACGCGACGCGCTCACCGGAATCCATCCTCTGCTTCAGGGCCGTGGCGAGCGCCCCGGACGCCCGGTCCACGTCGCGGTAGGTATATTCCCGGTCGCGGTCGATGGCAAACACACGGTCGGCGGCCGCATCGACCGCCTCGTGCCAGAGGGATAGCAGCGTCCGGTGATCAGGCATAGCGGAGCCGTTATTCAGGAGCCGGGATTAATGATCATGCTCGCCGTGCTTCTTGGCGAGTTCTTCGGCTCGGGCCGCGATGAGTTTGCAGAGGTTGCAGGTCTCGTCGAGGCAGCACTTGTTGGCCGGGGCCTCGCCGTTTTTGATTTTGCCCTGGAGGCGCTCCTTGTAGTCTTTAATCGCGGCGTGCAAGCCCTCCTCGGCCAGAACCGAGCAGTGCCGCTTGCGTGCGGGCAGGCCGCCCAGCGCTTCGGTGACCTGTTCGTTGGTGATTTGCAGGGCGTCGATCAGCGTCCTGCCCTTGACCAGGTCGGTCAACACGCTGGAGGTGGCGATGGCTGCTCCACATCCGAAGGTGCGGAATCGGGCGTCCACAACCCGGTCGCCCTCGACCTTGATCTGGATTTCCATGATATCGCCGCACACCGGGTTGCCGACTTTGCCCACGCCGTCGGGTTCGTCGAACGTGCCCACGTTGTGCGGTTCCAGAAAGTGTTTCATGACTTCTTCGCTGTATTGCTCGCCCATTAACTGGCTCCTCCTTCAGATGGCTTACAGCCGCCCGGCCCGCCATCGCACCGGCCCGGCTGATACATGGGGGACATCTTCCGCAACTGCTCAATCGTGCCCGGGAGTACCGCAAGCACCTTGTCGATATCGGCCTCGGTCGTGCCGCGCCCCAGCGTCATTCGCAGCGAGCCGTGGGCCACCTCGTGCGGACGGCCCATCGCCAGCAGCACGTGCGATGCTTCCAGCGTCGAGCTGGTGCAGGCCGACCCGGTCGCGGCACAGATGCCGTGGTGGTCCAACCTCAAAATAATGCCCTCGCCCTCAATGCCCGCGAAGCAGAAATGCACATTGTGCGGCAGGCGCTGCGTGCGAGGCCCGCTCAGCCGACAATCGGGGATCGATGCCATTATCCCGTCAATCAGCCTGTCGCGCAAGGCCTGTTGACGCGGTATCTCGCTGTCCATCTCCAGCCGAGCCAGCTCGGCCGCCCGGCCCAGGCCGACAATGCCGGGGACATTCAGGGTGCCGGAGCGGAGGCGGTGCTCCTGCTCTCCGCCGTGCATAAACTTGGCGATGCGGGTGCCCCGGCGGATGTAGAGCACCCCGATGCCCTTGGGGCCGTACACCTTGTGGGCGGAGATGGAGAGCAGATCGCAGCCAAGCTGCCGGACATCAATCGGGACTTTGCCGACGGTCTGAACCGCGTCGGTGTGGAACAGCACGCCGCGTTCGTGGGCGACCGCCGCAAGTTCCTCAATCGGCTCCACCGTGCCGACTTCGTTGTTCGCGTGCATCACGGTCACCAGCGCGGTGTCGTCGCGGAGGCCCTTGGCCAAGTCGTCGGGGGACACCATGCCGTCGCCATCGACGTCGAGCCAGGTCACCTCACGCCCCTCGCGCTCCAGATCGTGACAGGTTTCCAGCACGGCGTGATGCTCGATCTTCGAGGTAATCACGTGGTTGCCCCGGCTTTTGAGCGCGACGCCCCGGATCGCCCAGTTATCCGCCTCGGTGCCGCCACTGGTGAAATAGATTTCCCTGGGCTCCGCCCCGATCAGCGTGGCCACCTGCTCGCGGGCGATGTCCACCGCCTCCCGAGCGTGGGTGCCGACGGAGTAGAGGGTGGACGGGTTGCCGAACTCCTCGGAGAAGAAGGGCAGCATCGCCTCCAGGACTTCCGGGCGCACCGGCGTGGTCGCCGCGTGGTCGAGATAGATCACATCTTTATCGCTCATCGGAATACTCCGTGGTGATGTCAAGTACGCGGATATTATACGCGCTCCACCGCAAAAACAAAGCGCGTCACGCCTAATGGTAATCTAGCACTTCTATGCCAATATAGCAAGCGGATTCTTGATTTTAACCGGAAATGTGAGATATTGGATGGTGGCCAGGGTGGCCTTGAGGTCATCAATCCTGCTCACGCCCGCACGCCAGGCCGGGAACCGGCGGGAGAAGTTCAAGCCGAATAGTCTTGATATGTGAACCACTTCGAGCGACAATCGTTCTATAGAGAAGAGGTTTGGAGCGTTGACGATGCTGGACGCGACCGTTCGCAAATTGCAGATACG
>CAZBCO010000344.1:0-6725 GCA_964490295.1 uncultured Planctomycetota bacterium | reverse complement strand
GAGCCGGGCGACGAGATTCCCATCGGCAGCGAGAAGCAACGCGGGCTTTTGAACGTCTTTTCCGTCCGCCACTCGGCGCGCACCGTGAACGTCGGTTATCGCCTGATCGAGCGACGCACGCGCCTGCGCCCGGAGCTGCAGGGGATGCCGCCCCAGGCCATCGAACAGCATGCGGCGGAACACGGGCGCGAGGCCGTGAGCGAGGCGTATGACCAGACCCTCATCGCCTATTGCGGCGATTCTGTTGCCGTAGACCCCGACGCGGTGCGCGGGGCCGAGGTGTTGATGCACGAGGGCACCTTTATCGACAGCAACGACCGGGCCAACGAGGTGCACAGCACGGTGCGCGAGGCGTTGGACGTGGCCATGGAGGCCGACGTCAAGGCTCTGGTCCTGATGCATATCTCGACGCGGTATCCCAAGCGACAACTGGAGACAATGATTCGTAAGATCGCGCGCGAGGCACAGTTCGACCGCCCGCTGACGATGGTGATGGCCCGCCATTTCATCCCGCTGCTCGGCCCCGGCGGCGAAGAGGTGCGCGCGCCACGAGGCCCCCGGCGGTCCTGAATCCCCAAGGCACGGAGCGAAGGCTATGGCCGAGTCGGTGAACAAACTCTTTTCGCAAGAGGAATCCGACGCCCCCGAAGGCGGCGGGGTTCCGGAGCCGGCGCGCCCCCTGGCGGTACGCATGCGGCCCCGAACGCCCGACGAATTCGTCGGCCAGGAGCATTTCTTCTCGCCCGGCAAACTGCTCTGGCGGATGCTGGAGGCCGACCGCCTGATGTCGCTGATCTTCTACGGCCCGCCGGGGACCGGGAAGACCACCCTGGCCCGCGTCATCGCCGATCACACCCGCGCGGCATTTCACGCCCTCAACGCCGCGGCCTGCGGCGTCGCCGAGGTGCGCGAGATCATCGCCCGCGCCCGCGACCGCATGACGATGCGCGGGCGCAAGACCGTGCTGTTCATCGACGAGCTGCACCGCTTCAACAAGGCCCAGCAGGACGTGCTGCTGCCCGACGTGGAGGAGGGCGTGGTGCTGCTGATCGGCGCGACCACGCACAACCCGTTCTTCACCATCACCTCCGCGCTGGTCTCGCGCTCGCAGATTTTTGAGTTCAAGCCGCTGACCGGCGAACAGATCGAGCGCGTGGTGCGGGCGGCGCTGGCCGACCCGGAGCGCGGCTTCGGGCGACGCGAGGTGCGGCTGGACGACGACGCGATGGCCTTCATCGCCGAGAGGTCCGACGGCGATGCGCGCCGGGCTCTGAACGCACTGGAGGTCGGCGTGTTGACCACCGCGCCCGACGCGGACGGCGTGATTCATTACACGCTGGCGGTGGCCGAGGACTCGATTCAGAAGAAGGCGGTGGTCTATGACCGCGATGAGGACGCCCACTACGACGCCGCCAGCGCGTTCATCAAGAGCATGCGCGGCTCGGACCCCGACGCCTCTCTGTACTGGATGGCGCGGATGCTGGAAGCGGGCGAGGACGCGCGGTTCATCGCCCGGCGGATGGTGATCTGCGCGTCGGAGGACGTGGGGAACGCCGCGCCGCTGGCGCTGGTGCTGGCCAACGCCGCGCTCCAGGCCGCGGAGTTTGTCGGCTTGCCCGAAGCCAAAATCCCGCTGGCCCAGGCGGTCACTTATATCGCCTGCGCGCCCAAGAGCAATGCGGCGTATATGGGCATCGCCGCCGCCGAAAAAGACGTGCGCGAAGGTCGTGTGCTCCAGGTGCCGGACCATCTCAAGGATGCCCATTACCCCGGAGCCAAGCGACTGGGCCACGGCGAGGGGTATCAGTATGCCCACAACCATCCGGGGCATTTTGTGGATCAGGACTACCTCCCGGTCGACCGGATATACTACGAGCCGACCGACGAGGGACACGAGAGTGAAATCAAAAAGAGGTTAACGCGATGGAGAGAGAGCCGAGCGAAGCGATGCGGCAAAAACGGGCCGTCCGCAAACGAATCAAAATGATGATCACCGAGGTGCCCCCGGACGAACGCGCCCGGCGCAGCCGTCTGGCCTGCACCCACCTGATGAGCATCCCGGAGGTTCAGGCCGCGCACACCGTGCTGGTCTATGTGCCGCTGCCCGACGAGCTGGACGTCTGGCCCGCGCTGCACGGCCTGAAGGACGCGGGCAAGCGCGTCATCCTGCCCAAGTGCCGGTCGGACCGCCACGAGGTGTTGTGCGTCGAGGTCGGCGACTTCAAGCACGACCTGATTCGCGGCACCTACAACATCCTTGAACCCAAGTCCGACCGCGACCTGGGCCTGAAGGACCTTGATGTGGTGGTCTCGCCCGGCCGGGCGTTCGACCGCGTCGGCAACCGTGTGGGGCGCGGGGCGGGATACTACGACCGCTTCTTCTCGCGCGAGGGGTTCCACGCCTTCATCTGCGGCATCGCCTTTGATTGCCAGGTCTTGTCCGAGGTGCCCGTCGAGCCGCACGATGTCCCGGTGGATGGTGTGGTCACCGAATCAGGCTTGATTCGCATCGAGGCCAGCCGATCGCGGCGGGCGCAGCACCCCCCAGACCGTCGCAGCCCCTCCCAGGAGGCCGAAGGCCAGCAGAGGGTTTAGCCCGTCTGCTGTGCCCGCGACCACGGCTCCCGTGGCCCAGAACGGCGAGATCGGAACGGCCCAGCTCGTCGAGACGCCGCCGGTCTCCAGCAACAGGTACGCGGCAAAGGGCACCACCGCCGACATCAGGAACAGGGCGGGATAATACCAAGTGTTAAATCGCGGCAGCCGCACGGTCGAGACCACCAGCACGCCCAGCACCGCCACCAACAACTGGCCCAGAAGCAGCTCCCGCGCTCCGACAGCGGTCAAGGTGGAACTCAACAGCACCAGCGGTGCCGACAGCAGCATCAACGCGGCCAGCCGAGCCAGCCCGCCGAGGAAGTCCCGGCGATCCGCCCGCCGTTCGAACAACGGCCACAAGACCATCAGGAAGAAGACCTGGCCGACGGCCAGCGCCGCCGGAGCCGCCTCGATCTCTACCGGGGAACGCAGCCGCTCGGTGGAGAGCAACCCCAGCACCGCGATGCCGAAAGCGGCTAGGCAGGTCGCCAGCCACAAGGCCGCGCCCAACCAGACGCCCGATAAGGACCGTGGGGACTGTTTGCTCATCACACCAACCTTTTGATGAGGTCGAACGGTGCTCGTCATTCCGACCGGGCCGGCCCGTCAAAAAGCGTTTTCTGCGACGGGACCGCCTGGGGCGGCCGTCCGGGCAGTTCCACCCCCTGACGGACGAAGGCCGGGACGTCCAGGTTCTCGCCCTCGTACACCGTGGGGTCGCCTACTTTGAAGAACGTGGGTTCGGGTGGGCCGGTTCGCCCTTCGGTATGGTTTTTGATTTCGGGAGCTTCGAGCTTGCCGGCGATAATCGTCGCCTGAATCTCATCCAGGTCGGGGTCGATGCCCACGCCGCATCCGACCTGGGCCTTGGGGAACAGGTGTTCGAGCACCGGCAGCACGCGGCGGGCATCGTCCAGCGGCATGTCCGCATCGCCGACCACGTGGGCGAATACGCAGTGCGCGGTCTCGACTTCGGCGGGCGGAGCCAATGATTTCTTGATCGCGTCGCGCAGGGCGTCTTCGACTGTCTTGCCCTGGCCGGCCCCCACTGTGGCTCGGCAATGGCCCGAAAGTACGGCGGCCACATCGGCGAAGTCCATATCCATCGCGTTCTCGGCGCAGGCCGCCGAGAGCAGCCCGGCCAGGGCGTTGTTCAGACGCCTGGTCCACCGCTCCAGAGCTTCGCTCAGGGTCAAGGCCGCGTGGGCCTGGGTTTCGGCGGGGAAGAGCAGCGTGGCGTCGGCGGCTCGCATCACCTGGCGGGTCAAGGCATCGGCGGCATCGCTCTTGTGTGGCGAGTGCGAGAGCAGCGGCTCGACCAGCACGGCCACGGTGAGGGCCTCCGCCCGGTGTGCGATGGCGATGACCTCCGGGGTACAGGCCTCCTCGCGTCCGGTGACGGCGGCGATCACGACCACCATCCGGGTGCCGGCCGTGGCGGCATGCAGGGTCTCCTGCCACGAGGGGGTGCCGAGGGCGATCAGGGCGTCCCCGGCCTCGGCCAGGGAGCGCGAGGGTGAAGCGGTGAGGAACCGTTTCCGCACGCGGGTGTCATCCACGGCCAGATGCTGGACGATGTTGGCGCCCTCGCGTCCGATGCCCGCGAGGACGATGTGGTCGAGAGAATCCGGCGTCTTCGGTGTCGCTCCCTGAGTCACGGTGGTCTCCTAGAAGAGTTGCCGGAGCCAGTTCATCAGGCGACCGGGTCCTGCCGAAGCGACGAGCGGTTCGGCTTGTTCCTTGCGGGCGTCCAAGCCGACCAGCAGCATGCCGGCGACGGTGGCCATTTCAGGCCCCATCGAGGCCAGGGCCGGGTGGGCGGGCCGCCCCACGCTGACAGGGCCGCCGAGCAGGGTGGACGCCAGGCCGTCGATGCCCGGCAAGCGGCTGGTGCCGCCGGTCAGCACGGTGCGCACGCTGGCCGGGCGGACGCCGGCTCGCAGTAACTCGCGGCGGGCGATGTCCAGAATCTCGGTGACGCGGCAGGTGACGATGGCGTGCAGACGACGCGGCTCGACCGAATAGGAGGTTCGCCTGGCGAGGGATTGAAAGGTGATATGTTGCCCCATACGCGCCGGGCCTACACCGGCATGTTGTTCCTTCAACAGGGCGGCATCCGCCAGGCCGAGTTCCATCCCGGTGGCCACATCCTGCGTGATATGGTCGCCCCCGACCGGAACGACCGACGAGAACACCGGGGCGTTGTCGCGGTAGAGTATCATCCGGGTGGTGCCGGCTCCGATATCGATCACCGCAGCCCCCAACTTCTTGAGATCCTGATCGAGCACCGCTTCGGCCGCGGCATAGGCCGGGAAAATATATTGCTCGACCTCGTAGCGCTCGTGGTCCACGGCTGCCCGGACGTTTTCGGCGGTGCTGCGCGCGTCGGTGATGACATGCACCTCGGCCTCCAGACGTGTGCCGTGCATCCCGACCGGCTCGCGTACCTGGCGCACGTCGTCCACCGCATAGCTGCACACCAATGTGCCGAGCGGCAGGGTGTCTTCCCGGACAGGGATATCTTTGGCTTTGGCCAGCACCTTTTGCTTGTCGCGGAGGTTGATGGTGCGGTCTTCGCGCGTGATACCGATGCATACGCGGTTATTGAAGAAGTTGACGTGGCGGCTTCCGGCGGCAAGAAACAGCGTCTGCACCTGCACGTTGGCCTGTTCCTCGGCGGCTCGGATGGCCCGGTTGACGGCGTAGGTGGCGGCGGCCAGGTCGATGACCTCGCCGCGCCGGATGCCGCGGGATTGCTCGATCCCCCGGCCGACCACGCGGAGTGCTTCCTCCTGATATTCGCCGATCAAGCAGCGGATGCGCGACGACCCCACATCCAGGGCGACCACGAACTCGCTGCTAACTGCGTTCTCCATTGCGACCATATCTCCTGCTGACCACGACCGGCCCGGCGAACCGCAGGTTCAGCGTCCGGTTTTCGGTGGGGTTCTCCGGGTCTTTTAGGAACCGTTCGAGCTTGGCTATTTTTTCCGGTACGGGCAATTCTCCGGGCGCGTCCGACCCCGGAGCGCGCCCCCACTCGATGACACAATTATTCTGTGTGATGACATTGATCTCGCTGAGCTTCGGGTCGCTCCGTCCGCCGAAGTTCCGCACGTCCACCTCGACAAAATGAAAGCGCCTGGTGATGACCGGGCTGCTCTTCAGCACCGCAACCACGCGGAGGGCGCTCAGCACCGCCGGGTCGTTCCATCGCTGCCCGGCGGGCGGCGGGGCGCCCCGAACGCCACGGACCACCGGAATCCGCTTGCTAAGCCTTGCCGGCCACGTGGTGTAGGACCGAGGCAGGCACACCCCGTCGTCCCCCACCAGGTAATAGCGCGTGCCGAGCGAGGAGCGGAACGTGACCGCGGCCGCCGGGCGGCGCAGGTCAAGCCGCGCGTGGAGTTGATTGGGATAACGCTTCTGCACCGAATGGACCTGTTTGACCCAGGGGGAGCGGTGGTAGGCGTTGGCGACTTCCTGGGGCAGCGTCTCGTCAAGGATGCTCCGACCGTCGGCAAACGCGACGCAGCGGTCGATCTCTTTGGCGATATCCGCCCCCCAGTCGTTCACCCCCATCTGGGCGAGGTCGTGCTCTGGTGCGATGACCCTGTGTCGCGTCGAGGTCGCCACCGCGTTTCGAGACCAGAGCAGCCCGGCCACACAGACGGCGACCAGGGCCAACGAGGGCAGCACCCACTTGAGTATCGGCGGCCATATCGCCCGGCCTAGTGCCGCCAGGCGGGCGCGCCGGCCGGGGCCGGCCGAGCGCACTTTTACGGCCTTTCTTCGAGACGCCATTCATTCACTCCAGGGTGGGGTTGTTGTTGTCGTTGGAACCGTGAGCGCCGAACCGCACGCCAGGCAATGCTTTCCACCAGCTCCTCGAAGGGGATGCCGGCGGCCTGCGCCGCATCGGGCACCAGGCTGGTCGGCGTCATGCCCGGAATGGTGTTGACCTCCAGCACGGTGGGCTGGTGCCGTTCATCCAGCATGAAGTCCACCCGCGAGATGTCGCGGCAACCGAGCGCCTGATGGGCCAGCAGCGCCAGGGTGCTGACTTCTTCCGTGACGCCTTCGGGCAGGTCGGGGTTGATGATATGCCTGGTGAGGCCCGGGGTGTA
>CAZBCO010000343.1:0-3314 GCA_964490295.1 uncultured Planctomycetota bacterium | reverse complement strand
GTCGGCTTCGGCTTCGGAGCGATCCAGGCCGGGCTGTTCCTCTACGAGGCGTTTGAGTCGGGGCACTTCCGGCGGCTGGTGGTCGCCGAGGTGGTGCCCGCCGTGGTCGCCCAGGTGCGCGCCGCGGGCGGCGTGTTTGCGGTGAACATCGCCCACGCCGACCGGATCGAGGCCGCGCGGGTCGGGCCGGTCGAGATTTACAACCCCGGCGAGCCGGGCGACCGCGCGGCGTTGGTCGCGGCGCTGGCCGAGGCCCAGGAGATCGGCACCGCCATCCCCAGCGTCAACTTCTACGCGAGCGCCGGCCCCGGCAGCCTGCACCGCGTTCTGGCCGAGGGGCTGACCCGCAAGGCGCCCGACCAGCCGGCCGTGATTTACGCCGCCGAGAACAACAACACCGCCGCCGAAATCCTCGCCCGGCACGTCGCCGCCGAAATCACGCTGCCCCGCCAGGTGCAATTCCTCAACACCGTGGTCGGCAAGATGAGCGGGCTGGCCGATGACCCCGCGGCGAAGGGCCTGGCGGTGGTGACGCCCGACGCCGACCGCGCCTTCCTGGTCGAGGCCTTCAACCACATCCTGATCTCGAAGGTGCATCTCGACGGGTTCCGGCGCGGCATTGAGGTGTTCGCCGAGAAGGGCGACCTGTTGCCGTTCGAGGAGGCGAAGCTGTACGGTCACAACGCGACGCACGCTCTGGCGGCGTACCTCGCGGGCGGGCTGGGCCTCGAGACCATCGGCGAGCTGCGCGGCGTGCCCGGCTTCGTGCCGTTCCTGCGCGACGCCTTTCTTGAAGAGTCCGGCGAGGCGCTCATCCGCAAGCATCGGGGCGTGGACCCGCTGTTCACGCCCGACGGCTATCGGGCCTTTGCCGACGACCTGCTGGAACGGATGACCAACCCGTTTTTGATGGACACGGTGGCGCGGGTGGGGCGCGACCCGGAGCGGAAGCTCGGCTGGGACGACCGGCTGATCGGCACGATGCGCGTGGCGATGGCCCAAGGCGTCGAGCCGCGCCGCTACGCGATCGGGGCTGCCGCGGCCATCGAGGCGCTGGGGCACACGCCCGACTGGCCGGAAGCCGACGCCGACGAACGCCGCGCGGTGAGGGAGCGCCTCGCCGTCGCCCAACGGTTCCTCGACGACTGGCGAAACGCCGATTGCCCCGACCTGCACGCCTGCTTCGGCGAACACGGCGGGGCGTAGAGCGGCGTGATGCGGCGACGGTCAGGCGGGCTTGACAACCGGTCGGCACGGCGATACCTTGCCGACGAACGTGTGTTATTTCACTCAGGAGACCAGGGATGGCAAAGCGTCAAGTGGTTCGAGTGGGGCTGATCGGTTACGGACGGAGCGGGCGCAACATCCACGCCGAGCACCTGAAGACCGACCGCCGGTTCAAAATCGTGGCCCTGGTCGAGGTGTTGGACGACCGGCGGCTCGAAGCCGTTGAGGAGCTGGGCGTCGAGGGCTATGACGACTACCGGGCGATGTTGCAACGCGACGACCTCGACCTGGTGATCAACGCCACGCCGTCGCATCTGCATGTTCCGGTGACGCTCGACGTGCTGAAGCGGGGCTTCAACTGCCTGTGCGAGAAGCCGCTGGCGCGCAAGGCGGCGGACGTCGATAAGCTCATCGCCGCGTCGAAGCAGTCCAAGAAGATGCTCGCCATCTATCAGCAGTCGCGCTTCGCCCCCTACTTTGTCCAGGTGCGCAAGGTCATCGAGTCCGGCGTGCTGGGCCGCGTGGTGATGATCAAAATCGCGTTCAACGGGTTCGCCCGCCGCTGGGACTGGCAGACGCTTCAGGACTGCGCCGCCGGGAATCTGCTGAACACCGGCCCCCACCCGATGGACCAGGCGCTGGAGTTGTTCGGCGAGGGAATGCCCAAGGTCACCTGCGTGATGGACCGCTGCAACACCTTCGGCGACGCCGAGGACCACGTCAAGGTGCTGTTGACCGGCAAGGAGCACCCGACCATCGACCTGGAGGTCTCGTCCTGCTGCGCCTATTCGCCCTATGTCTATCAGGTGTACGGGACGCAGGGCGGGCTGACCGGAACGATGACCGAGATCAAGTGGCGGTACTTCAATCCGAAGCGCGCCCCGAAGCAGACGCTGGTGCGCGGGCCGATGGCGGGCCGAGCCTACTGCGGCGAGAAGCTCGATTGGACCGAAAAGACCTGGACGGTGCCGAAGGCCCAGGCCAAGCTCTTCGGCTGGATGGCCAAGCAGTTCTACAAGCATCTGTACGCGTCGCTGGTCGACGGCGCCCCGCTGGTTGTCCCGCCCGAAGACGTGCGCCGCCAGGTTGCGGTGATCGAACAGTGCCACCGTCAGAACCCGCTCTCGCGGCTGAAGCCGTAGGGCGTCCGGGAAGGTGGCCAAGACGGAGACAGGATCGCATGTGGACATGACCCACGCCCAACGGACAACTGCCGGCTCCGACCCGCTGCGGAGCGCGCTGCGCTCGGTCTTCGGGTTCGATGCGTTCCGCCCGCATCAGGAGGAGATCGTCCGGGCGATCCTCGACGGGCGGGACGTGTTCGCGGTGATGCCCACCGGCGGCGGCAAGTCGCTGTGCTATCAACTGCCGACCTGCCTGATGCGGGGCACCGGCGTGGTGATCAGCCCGCTGATCTCGCTGATGAAGGACCAGGTGGACGCGGCTCGGAACAACGGCTTGCAGGCGGAATATCTGAACAGCTCGCTCGCTCCGGAGCGCCGTTCGGCGGTGGCCCGGCGGCTGATGCGGAACGAGCTGGACTTGATCTACGTCGCGCCCGAACGCTTCACGATGTCGGGCTTTCTGGAGATGCTCGACGGCGTGGAGGTGTGCCTCTTCGCCATTGACGAGGCCCACTGCGTCTCGGAATGGGGCCACGACTTCCGGCCCGACTACCTGGGGCTGTCGATCATCCCGGAGCGGTTCCCCGGCGTGCCGGTGGCGGCGTTCACCGCGACCGCGACCGAGCGGGTGCAGCAGGACATCGCCGGGCGGCTCGGCCTGCGGCAGCCGCACACGGTGCGGGCCTCGTTCGACCGGCCCAACCTCTTCTATTCGGTCGTGCCCAAGGAGCGTCTGGGCCGCCAGATGCTCGACGTGCTGGGCCGTCATTCGGGCGAATCGGGCATCATCTACCGCGCGACCCGCAAGGATGTGGAGCGCACCGCCGCGTTCCTCTGCGAGCACGGCGTCAACGCCCGGCCGTATCCCGCGGGCCTCGACGACGACGAGCGTCACGCGAACCAGGAGGCGTTCAACCGCGACGAGGTCGATGTTATCGTCGCCACCATCGCCTTCGGCATGGG
>CAZBCO010000342.1:0-4281 GCA_964490295.1 uncultured Planctomycetota bacterium | reverse complement strand
CATCGGGTTCAAGTCGCGAGCCGCACGCAGCATGATGAAAAATGAGTGGAAGGCGTAACGTACCAGGTTGGATGCCATGCGCGAGCGGCCGTGTTCGCGTTCGCCCTTGACTAGCAAGGGCACCTCCGCCATCCGTGCCCGCTTGCCGGCCAAGTCGATAAAAGTTTCCTGCGTATACGTGAAATCACCAAACAGATTGAGCCGCAGGGCCGTGTCGCGCGAGTAAGCTCGGAACCCGCAAGACACATCGGTAAACGACTGGCCGGTTATCCAGTTGACAATGGAGCAGACGGCTCGGTTGCCCATGCGCTTAATCCAAGGCACCCTGGGAACACAGGGTTGCTCTCCGAAGCGTGTGCAGGTGACGAAGTCCGCCTTACCAGCGAGCAGGGGGGTGATCAGTTTGGGAATATCTGCCGGGTTGAATTGGCCGTCGCCGTCGATGTTCACAATCAGGTCGGCCCCACGTGCGAGTGCGGCGTCCACCCCCGTGCGAAATGTCGAACCCAGACCGAGCGTCTGGCCGTGTGAGACCACGACCGCTCCGGATGCGCGGGCCAGATCGGCGGTCGCGTCCGTCGATCCGTCGTCCACCACCAGCGTCTCGACCGCTTCGATGCCGGCTATGGCATCCGGTACAGCCGCGAGTACATTCTGGATGGTGGTGGCCTCGTTCAGCGCCGGGATGATAATCACCAGTTTCATACCACGCTCCTGAACCGGAAACCTTGCCCAGTGCTGCTCCATTGCACTGGGCGCCTTGCCGACTTTAAGTCAATGTTGCCCATCCGCCCGACAACCATTTATGCCCGCAGACTCTTGAAAGTCAAGGATTCTTTGTTGACACGGCCTATTGTCCTCCGCATTCGGAGCATGTAAGTTCTGAATTCCAAGGCAATTTTTCTTGACAGCATCGGCCCAAGCGGCTATATTCACTACTGGCAGGCAGGAGTGTTTTTTCGAGCCGCCACCTTTTCCAGTAGAGCTCGGGTCAGGGCATACCGAGTTATCTCATCTCCAATCGGCCCGGCGATGGAACCGCTGGGCGATGTGAACAGCCCTGCAAACCTCAAAGCGAGACCGCCCCCACTGAAACGGCATAGACGCTCTTGAAACGGCTTAGATTACTCAGGCGGACTTCCGGACAGGAAGAGCCGCGCCATGCTAAGAACTCAAGGCCCGCACCGGCCGGCGATGTCAAGCCGACGGTGCTCTTCTGGATGTTCGCTTCCTGATGGCCAAGAAGCTGTTCCTTATCGATGCCCACGCCCACTGTTACAAGGCATTCTATGCCTTGCAGCATCTTACCAGTCCTGATGGCCGCCCTACCAACGCCATCTACGGGTTTACCGGTATGTTGCTGAAGCTCTTGCGCGAGCAGAAACCGGACTATCTGGTGGCCGTGTTTGATGCGCCGGGGCCGACATTTCGGCACGACGAATATGCCGATTACAAAGCCCAGCGCAAGCCGATGCCGGAGGAAATGGTTCCGCAAATCCCGATCATCCAGGAAATCGTCAGAGCGGCCAATGTTCCCCTGGTGATGCTGGATGGCTACGAGGCCGATGACGTCATCGGCACCCTGGCGCACCGCGCGGCCGCCGAAGGGATTGATGTTTACATCGCTACCGGCGATAAAGATGCCCTGCAACTCCTCGACCGGCATGTCCGGATATTTGACACCAAGCAGGGGGCGGAATACACGGTTGACGATCTCTTGGAGGACAAAGGCATCCAGCCCGAACAAGTGGTCGACATGATGGCGCTTTCGGGCGATACCAGCGACAACGTTCCCGGCATTCGTGGCATTGGCCCCAAGACCGCTCTCAAGTTGATTCAAGAGTACGGCACGTTGGAAAACGTTTTTGAGAATATTGAGCAATTGAAGGGGAAGTCGCTGCAACAGAAATTGGCCGAAGGCCGCGAAGCCGCGGAGATGAGCCGCAGCCTGGTGACCATCAACACCGACGCCCCGGTGGATATTGAGCTTGACGAATGCCGCGTGCGGGAACCGGATACCGAAAAGCTCCGCGAATTGTTCACCGATTTGGGTATGAAAAGCTACCTCAAGGACCTCGGCGGGTCGACAAAGGAGGAGCCTGAGAAGCCGGTTCCGTCCCAGAGCCGTGGTGAGGTGCAATACCATACGGTGGATACCGAGGAGGCTTTGGCCGAATTGGCGAGCCGCCTCGCGGAACAGGCGGCGATTTCGGTGGACCTGGAGACGACCAGCGTCTCGCCGATGAAGGCCCGGATCGTCGGGTTCTCCTTCGCCTGGAGTGCCAACGAGGCGTGGTATGTGCCCGTGGCCGGCCCGCTGGGCAGTACGATCCTGCCGCTGAAGTCGGTTCTTGATGCCCTGCGGCCCGTGCTGGAATCCGAGGCCCCTGAGAAGATGGGGCAGAATATCAAGTACGATTATGTCGTGCTTCGCAACAACGGCATCAGGCTGCGCGGCATCACCTTTGATACGATGGTGGCCGCGTATCTGATCGATCCGGAACGCCGCCGTTATAACCTCGACGACCTCGCTCTGGGGTATCTCGGCTTCCGAAAAATCCCGACCAGCGACCTGTTGGGCAAGGGCAAGAAGCAGATCACGATGGACATGGTCCCGGTGTGTCACGTGGCGGAATATGCTTGCGAAGATGCGGACACGGTGGTCAGGCTGTTCAACGTGCTCGCTCCGGAGCTCGCGTCGGCGGGGCTGGACCAGTTGGCCCGCGAGCTGGAGTTCCCGCTCATCGAGGTCTTGGGCGAGATGGAATTCGCCGGGATCAAAGTCGATGCCGAGGCTTTGGCCGACATCTCCCAGGCGTTGGAGGCGGCTCTGGCTCAGCTTGAGGAGCAGATTCATCAGGAGGCGGACGAAGCGTTCAATATCGATTCGCCCAAACAGCTTTCGGCGGTCTTGTTCGATAAATTGAAGATGCCCCCGGCCCGCAAAACCAGTACGGGATATTCGACCGACGCCGGGGTGCTCGAAGACCTGGCCGCGGACTATCCCATTGCGGCCAAGATCGCACAGTATCGAGCTCTTAAAAAACTGAAGGGCACCTATGCCGATGCCCTCCCAAAGATGATCCACCCGGCGACCGGGCGTGTTCACACCTCGTTCAACCAGACGATGACGGCGACCGGGCGGCTGTCGAGCAGTGACCCGAACTTGCAGAACATCCCGGTGCGCAGCGAAGAAGGCCGCGAGATTCGCCGTGCCTTTGTCGCTTCCGGCCCGGAGAAGCGCCTGATTTCGGCGGACTATTCCCAAGTCGAACTGCGGATTCTGGCGCATTTTTCGGGTGATGCCGCGCTCTGCGATGCCTTTATGGCCGATCTCGACATTCACGCGTTTGTGGCTGCCGAAGTGCATGGCGTCGGAATCGATGACGTGGACCCGGTGATGCGGCGCCAGGCCAAGGCCGTCAATTTCGGGATCATTTATGGCCTCACGCCTTACGGGCTTTCCAAGGGCCTCGGTATTCCCGTCGGGGCGGCCAAGGAATTCATCGACGCCTATTTTGAACGCTACAGCAGCGTCCGAACGTTTATCGACGAGACCGTCTGCCAGGCGCATCGCGACGAGTATGTGACCACGATGTTCGGGCGGCGGCGCTACTTGCCGTCGATCAACTCGCGCAACGATGTTGAGCAGAAATATGCCGAGCGGATGGCGGTGAACGCGGTGATCCAGGGCACCGCCGCCGATATGGCCAAGATCGCGATGAACACCATTTATCGTCGGATTATCGCGGAGGGACGCCCCGCGACGATGCTGCTCCAGATTCATGACGAATTGGTGCTTGAGGTAGATGCCGACGCCGTGGACGACGCATGTGACATGGTCGTGTCCGAGATGAACGGGGCCGCGACGCTCCATGTGCCTTTGAAGGTCAACGTCGGCGTGGGCCAGAACTGGTTGGAAGTGAAATAGCGGATGGCGCGAGTTCTAGGACTTCTCGGAGGCATCGGAAGCGGCAAGACCGCCGTGGCCTCCCTCTTCGCCGAGCAGGGGGCGCTGGTGATTGACGCCGACGCCCTGGTCTCTGCATTACACGCGACGCAGGAGGTCCAAACGGCCATCCGGGAACGTTGGGGCGATGGCATGTTTCGGGTGGACGGAGAACTCGACCGGGCCAGGATGGCCGATGCCGTGTTTGATCGCCCGGAGGAGCTGGCTGAGTTGAACGCCATACTGCATCCGAAAGTGATCGAGCGGGTGCGTCGGCTTGTGTCGGAATGCCCCGCCGAGCTTTGTGTGATTGACGCCCCGTTGTTGATGGA
>CAZBCO010000341.1:0-3513 GCA_964490295.1 uncultured Planctomycetota bacterium | reverse complement strand
ACCGAGTCGCCCCGATGGAGGTCTTTGGATGTCTGGCCCACCGCGAGCATCACCACCGGCATGTTCGTGCCCCAAGAGACCGCCGTGCTGACCGCACCGATCGACTCGATTCAACACCACCATCACGGGACGGTGGACTCCGGCGAGATTTCCGGCGGTGTCAACTACGTCGCTCACCTGCCCGAGGCCCTGCCCCGCCGGGCCTTGACCGCCGAGGAGCGCCGCCGCTACACCCAGCTCCCCGGAAATCTCGACCTGCGTATCCGCATGCTCGCGGCCGCGCTGTTTCTGGGGCGAACCGACCCGCGTGCCAAGATCAACGCCGTGGTAAGCCACTTCCACCGGCATTACGACTACCACTACGGCATTCAGATTCCGCGTGGCCGCGACCCGGTCACCCATTTCCTGCTGGATCGGCCCGCGGCGCATTGCGAATACTTCGCGGCGGGGGCTGCCCTGTTGCTCCGCCTGGCTGGCGTGCCCGCCCGCTATGTGACCGGCTTTGTGGCCGACGAATGGAACCCGGTGGGCGGCTACTGGATGGCCCGTTACCGTTCGGCCCACGCCTGGGTCGAGGCCTGGGACGACACGCAGGGCCGCTGGGTGCTGGTGGAGGCCACGCCGGGCAGCGGCGTCCCCTCCCCTGAGGTCGCCGCGATGGGCGACTACGCCCTCGATGCCGCCAAGTTCCAGATGCAGGAAGTTCGCGTCCGGATACAACTGCGTGGCGTGATCGGGTTCCTGGGCTGGCTTCGGGAACGCGGCGGAGCGCTGTTTGGCTGGCTGTTCGGCAGCGGACCGTGGAGCCTTGCGCTGGTGGCGGTCGCGGCCTTCTGGGTGGCCGGACGTGCCGCGCGGCGCTTCCTTCGCCGTCCACCGGCCTCTCATCGCCCCACGCCGCCGGAAATCCGCCGGCTGAACGCCCTGCTGCTCCGGGCCGACCACGCCTGCCGGGCGCTGACCCCGCCGCGACGGCCCGACGAGACGCTGCTGCGATTCGCCCGCCGTGTCCGCGTCCATTCCCAGCCGCTGGCCGACTGGTATGCGGCCTATGCCGTGGTGCGCTACAGCGGCCAAATCACCCCGGAGGCCATCGACCGCCTGCAAGCCGACCTGCCAGGCAAGCCGCACCGGGCCGATTAGAAACCCGGCTCAGGCGGCCGCGTGAAAATCCTATTTCCCTTGGATGTCGGCGTGGAATTCCTGAATGGAACGAACATTGAAGGTCTTTTTGCGAAGGGCATCGGTGGCTCCGACCGTTGCCTCGGCGGCGGACAGGGTGGTGACCAGCGGCACGCTGTAGGCGATGGCCGAGCTGCGCATCCGCACCTCGTCGCGGCGGCCGATCTTGCCGCTGGGGGTGTTGATGATCAGGTCCACGGCCCCGTTCTTCATCACGTCGATGATGTTGGGCTGGCCCTCGGCGACCTTTTTAATCTCCTCGACGGGGACATCCATCCGGCGGAGCGCATGGGCCGTGCCGGTGGTGGCCAGAATGCGGAAGCCCATCTCGGCGAACTTCGAGGCGATGGGAACGATGTGGCGCTTGTCGCGGTCGCGGACGCTGATGAACACGGTGCCGCTGGTCGGCAGTTTCTGGCCGGCTCCCAACTGCGACTTGGCGAAGGCCATCGGGAACGAGGTGTCGATGCCCATCACCTCGCCGGTGGATTTCATCTCCGGGCTGAGGGTCGCGTCCACGCCGGGGAACCGCGAGAAGGGGAACACCGCTTCCTTGACGGCGACGTGTTCGATGGCGACCTCTTCGGTGAAGCCCAGCTCGGCCAGCGTCCGCCCCATCATCACCTTGGTGGCCAGCGCGGCCAGCGAGACGCCGATGGTCTTGCTGACGAAGGGGATGGTACGCGAGGCCCGAGGGTTGACCTCCAGCACATAGACCAAGCCGTCGCGGACCGCGTACTGCACGTTCATCAGCCCGCGCACCTCGAACTCACGTGCCAGGGCGTGGGTCTGCCGGCGCAGCTCGTCGACAATCGCCGGGGAGAGGCTGATCGGCGGGATGGCGCAGGCGCTGTCGCCGGAGTGAATCCCCGCCTCTTCGATGTGTTCCATGTAGCCGCCGACCACCACCGTCTCGCCGTCGGAGATGCAATCGACATCGACCTCGATGGCCTCTTCGAGGAACTTATCGATGAGGATGGGGTGATCGGGCGAGGCGTCCACCGCCTTGGCCACGTAGGTCTCCAGATCCTGGTCGTCGTAGCAGATGGCCATCGCCCGCCCGCCGAGCACGTAGGAAGGACGGACCAGAACGGGGTAGCCGATTTCGCGGGCAATGCTCAGGGCGCCGTCGTAGGAGGTGGCCGTGCCGCTGGGGGCCTGCTTGAGGCCGAGCGTGTCGAGGGCCACGCGGAACCGTTCGCGGTCTTCCGCCCGGTCGATGCTGTCCGGAGACGTGCCCAGAATCCGCACCCCCGCCTGTTCCAGGGGCACCGCCAGGTTCAGCGGCGTCTGGCCGCCGAGCTGGACGATGACGCCCAGCGGCTGCTCGCGGGCGATGATGTGGAGCACGTCCTCGCGGGTCAACGGCTCGAAGTAGAGCCGCGTCGAGGTGTCGTAGTCGGTGCTGACCGTCTCCGGGTTGGAGTTGACCATGATGCTCTCGTAGCCCAGCTCGCGCAGCGCGAACGAGGCGTGGCAGCAGCAATAATCGAACTCGATGCCCTGGCCGATGCGGTTGGGGCCGCCGCCGAGGATCATCACGCGCTGGTTGGAGGAGTCGTCTCGCATAGGCAAGCTGTTATCCCTTCTGTGCTTTGGTTTTCGCCGCCTTGATGAAGTCCCGGAACAGCGGGTGCGGGCGCAACGGGCGGCTCTTGAACTCCGGGTGGAACTGCGTTCCCACGAACCAGGGGTGATCGGGGATTTCCACGATTTCGCCCAGCCGCTTGTCCGGGTATTCGCCCGCGATCACCATTCCGTTTGTTTCGAGCTTGCGGCGGTACTTGTTGTTCAATTCATAGCGGTGCCGGTGGCGCTCGGAGATGCTGCCCTTGCGGTAGGCCTTGCGCGAGAAGGTCCCGTCCTGAAGTTCGCAGGGATAGGCGCCGAGGCGCATCGTCGCCCCCATGCTCTTGACCTTGCGCTGCTCCGGCAACAGGCAGATGACGGGGTGCGCGGTGCGGGGGTTAAACTCGGTGCTGTTCGCGTTGCTCAAGCCACAAACATTACGAGAGAACTCGATGACGGCGATCTGCATCCCCAGGCAGATGCCGAAGAACGGCACCTTCTGTTCACGGGCGAAGCGGACGGTGTTGATCTTGCCCTCGCTGCCGCGATCACCGAACCCGCCGGGGATGAGGATGCCGTCCACCTTGGCGAGCTGGGCTTCGAGATCGGGCTTTTCGACATCGACGTACCGGATGTTCACCCGGACCCCGTTGGCCGCCCCGGCGTGGATCAGAGCGTCCCAGATGCTCTTGTAGGCGTCCTTGAGCTGGGTGTACTTGCCCGCGACGCCGATGGTCACCGTCTCCGTCGCCTCGCGCAGCG
>CAZBCO010000340.1:0-4000 GCA_964490295.1 uncultured Planctomycetota bacterium | reverse complement strand
AAAGATGAGCACCACGGGAATCGCGGCGATACAGAAGCTGGCCATCATCGGGCCCCAAAGCTTCACGTATTCTCCGTCAAGCCGCATCAGCCCGACGGGGACCACCTGCTTGAAATCGTCGGTCAACATCACCAGCGGAAGAATAAATCCGTTCCAGGAGCTCAGGAAACGGAGGATGGCCAAGGTGGACAAGATGCTGCCGCTCATCGGGACCACCAGAGACCAGACTTGGCGGAACGGCGTGGCCCCGTCCACCTGGGCGGCCTCGAACAGGTCGATGGGGATTTCCTCGATGAAATTGCGAAGCACAAACATCGAGAACACCTGGCCGCCAACCCCGTATAACAAGGAGAGCGCCAACAGGGAGTTCAACAGGCTGAGCCGCTTGAGAAGCATGAACAGGGGCACAAGATTCATAATGCCCGGCATAAAAAGCAGCCCGATGAACAGGTACCAGAGCACGGCCTTGCCGGGGAACCGGTAGCGGGCAAAAACAAACGCACTCATCAGCGCCGGCACCAGGGTCAGCGCCACCGCCAACAGCGAGACCAGCAAACTGTTGGCGATGTAACCGCCGACCAGATTCCAACCGTAAGCCCAATTCTCCCAGTGCAGCGGCAGGGTGGGAAGAAAAGGCTGGTTCACAAACTGAGCGTTTGTCTTAAAGCTGATCACCAGCATGACGTAGAACGGAAGAAATGCAAAAAGCAGCACGAAGCCGATCAGGGCATGCTTGGCAATCTCGTGTGAACGGGGGATTCGTCTCATCGTTCACTTCCTCACCCGCACATAGCGTTGGTTAAAGATGGTCAGCACCATAATGACGACGAACAACAACAGCCCAATGGCACAGGCATAGCCGAAACTCTGCTCGATGAACCCTTGGAAGAACATGTAAAGGCCGGGGGTCAGGCCCACATTCTCCGGGCCGCCCTCCGGCCCAAGCAAGATCAGTTGAAACCCGTAGGCCTGGAACGTGCCGATGATCATCAGGATCAGGTTGAGGCGCACCTGGGTCATGATCAGCGGCAGCTCG
This sequence comes from uncultured Planctomycetota bacterium, assembly GCA_964490295.1. Classification (GTDB taxonomy): domain Bacteria; phylum Planctomycetota; class PUPC01; order PUPC01; family PUPC01; genus CAZBCO01. The sequence continues at coordinate 2,964 of CAZBCO010000340.1, read as the reverse complement.
ATCTGCCAGAACTTGCCCCAGGGGCCGATCCCGTCAATCTCGGCGGCTTCGTACACATCGGTGCCGATGTTCTGAAGGCCAGCCAGATAAATTAACACCCCAACCACCCCGACCCAGGGGAAGCCCCAGAAAATCAGCGAAGGAATGATCAAGTCGGGATGAGCCAGCCAGGCCGGACGGAAAGGCTCGGTAAAAACCCCCAGGTGCAACACCCATTGGTCCAGCCAGATCAACACACGATCCAGCCCGCTGGCCGTAATAAAGCTGTTCAGCGGCCCCACGTTCGGGTCATAGAAGAACTTCCAGATCAACAGCCCGACCATGTGGGGGATGATCATCGGGATGACAAAAAGGACGCGATAAAAATACTGAAACCGCTCGGAGCGAAGCCGGTGGATACACACCGCGGTGAAGATGCTCGGCCACATCTTGAACAGGTTGGCGACCACCAAAATTAAGACCAGACGGAAACTGGTCCAGAGCAGCCAGTCCCCCATCCGCCGGGCAAACACAATATAGGTCACGCCGGCGGCAAAGGGAAGCAAATACAGGAGGAAGTTAAAGGTGGAACGCCGGCGCCCCTTGGTCTTCCTCAGCGCGCCCGGAACACATAAGACCGCGAGGCCTGCCAAGATCAGCGAGGCGGTCAGCCCACCCGACATCACCTGGCTCCCGCCCAATGTCCGGGCCAGTCGATAATCTGCCACGGCCCGGACCGCGAATCCCACCCAGGCGATAAGGGCCACGCCGCGAAGCACCCGACGCCAGCGAACTCCATTCAGCAGTCCGGCCAATCCCGCACAAGCCCCGCCAATGAGCAACGGCCCCCAGAGCGACAAATCACCCAACAGCTTGCGAAAGTTGTCCAGCCCGGTGAATTCTTCCCGGTATGCCCCGTCCCAATCGTAAAAGCCACGGCGTACCGCCTCGAATGCCGGGGTATATTGAAACAGCGCCACGCCGAGCAAGGTCGGGATAAGCATCAAAAAGATAACCCAGGTGTATCTCAGGTTGCGAAGTGTGACCCGCTCTTCGTTCACTGCTGCTCCTCCCCCGACGGCTTGGCCGCGGCATCCAACGTGGCGAATTGTGCCGCATTATACCGGACGGAGTTCGTGATTCCCTGAATGGAATTAAGCACGTGAAGGGCTTTGTCCTCAAGCCCCGCCTGCTGCTTCGGGGTGGCGCGCAAGGATTGCACCTGCAAGACGGCGAGCAGGCGCTGGGTGTCGCGCCCGCGCCGTCGCTGATTGTCCAGCATCTCCAGATAGCCTTCGCGGGCGCTGCGCTCATAAACATCCGTCAGGCGACGGGCGTATTCCTCCGGCGAAATATCCCCCGAATAAAGCGTCCATCGGCTGCCCTCGCCGATGATGCGCACCTCCGAAGAAATGTTATAGTTAAAACTGCCGTGAAAGCCTTTGAGGCGCGGGCGGAAGGGCTCGAGGCGTTTCGACAGCTTGGCCCCCCGCACCACCGGAATCCACGTAATCGCGTTGTTGAACCGAGCATTGTTTCGCCGCGTGGTGGCGAACCGCAGGAAGTCGATGGCCTGATCCGCATGCTTCGACCGGCTGTTGATCGCCCAGGGGATGCCGCCGCTGATGTTACCCTCGCTGACCGGCCCCAGCACATATTGGCCGTAGGTCGGATGATCGGTCGGCAGCGGAAAATCCATCACGCCCACCCGGAAGCGGTCTTTCACCTGGTCGATGATGCTCGACGCATCCCAGGAGCCGCTGGCATACATTGCCGCCCGCTCCTGGGCGAACATAAAGACCGCATCGTCGCGTTGAGCGGCCAGCCAGCCGGGCTGGAAAAAGCCGGCGATCTCCGCCATACATTGCCACGCCGCCTGGAGCGGGGGCGAGAAAAAATTCCACTGCCCCTTGCGATACGCATGGTACGTCTCGAAAGGGTCGGAATACGAATTCGCATTGTCATCCGCAAGCGGGATCATCACGTAATCAAAGGTTCGCTCGAAATTGAGGCGAAACATGATCAACTGCAAGCGACTTCCGGCAATCGGCGTGATGGGGGTGCCCTGACGGTCACCATAGGCTTCGATCCGGCGGCAGGCTTCCACAAAGGCGGAATAGCTGCTGGGCGGCTGGTCCTGGCCCGTCGCAGCACGAAACAAGTCGGCGTTGTAGTAAATCCGCATCGTGAACATCGAAAACGGAATGTAGTAATAGTCACCCAGCCCGTAATCGTAGCAGCTGGACATCCCGTCAACAAACGTGTCGCGCCAGCGGCGACCCTCCAGAGCGGTTCCCTCGTTGTAAGGATTCGGTTCGTCCAGATAGGCCGATAGCGGAAGGTAGAACCGCGCCACATAGGCCGGGTCCATCGCGGTCTTGGCCTTGCCCTTCTCGATAATATCCGGGGCCGTCCCTCCAATAAGTCCGGTGTTGACGAACTGCTCATAGCCGCGTTCACTCACCGGGATTTGCACCACGCGCAGCCGCTTTCCGGTTCGCTTGTAATAAAGAGCTTCGTACTCTTTAATCAACTCGTCCAAGGCACCACGAAAGCCGGACTCCAACTGCCAGTGGCAGAGGCGGATGGTGCGCACGCCCGGAGCCTCGTACATCAGATGGCGATAGGCCACCGACACCACCGAGAACCCTATCGCCGCGAGCAAGACCAACAACCCGCCGTAGGATCTCAATTGCTTCCAGAGCCTCATTGGCGGCCTCCCGAGGGGGGAACAACGGCCTCGTTCTCGGCGAACGGGTCGGGCAACGGCGGTGGGTCGCCGCCCAGTTTCCGAATCCGAAGCTGTGCCTCATAGCCATACGCGCTGCGCGGCAATTCTACAAGAATCCTCCGAAAATAGCGCAGCGCGGTCTCCGTCTTGCCGGCCCGTTCGGCCAACCGGGCGACGCGCCAGAAAAAGCCGTCCAGCCGCGTCATGCGCGGCAAGCCCGCCGCTTCGGCACGCATTAAAAACGTCACCGCCGG
>CAZBCO010000339.1:0-15886 GCA_964490295.1 uncultured Planctomycetota bacterium | reverse complement strand
GGGGCGATTCCGGCGGCGGGTTGTCGTTGATTTTATCTTGAGGAAGCATAAGCCTTTGAGAGTTCTGGCAATCGAGACCTCGTCGTCGCGTGGCTCCGTCGCTCTGTTGCAGGGCGAGGAGGTGCTTTGCGAGAAGTGCCTGGGCGAAGGCTCGCGGCACGGGCGGGATTTGGTCCCGGCGGTGGACGAGGTGCTGGGCGGTGACTCGAACGGGGCGGATTTGTTGGCGGTGAGCGCCGGGCCAGGCTCGTTCACGGGCTTGCGCATCGGGATTACTTTTGCCAAGATGCTGGCCTTGGAGACGGAGACGCCGTTGGTGACGGTTTCGTCTCTGGACGCCATCGCGGCAAACCTCGCGGACGCCGGGCCGTTGTGCGTGGCGGTGGATGCCCGGCTGGGCCGGGTGTACGCGGCGGTGTACGACGGCGACGGGCACAAGGTGCTCGGGGACGTTGTCCTGCGGCCGGAGGAGGTCGCGGGCTGCCTCGCGTCGGGCGAGACGCGGATTGTCGGCGACGGGATTCGGCGATACCGCGAGGTGCTGGCCTCGGCAGGGCGTCTGGTTGAGGATGAGGAACTATGGTACCCCCGGGCCGCCCAGGTGGGCCGGTTGGGGTTGGTCGCATACAACGAAAAGGGCGGCGAGAATCCGCGGGCGGTGTTGCCGCGCTATCTCGAACGCTCACAGGCAGAGGTGAAATGGGAGCAGTCACAGAACGCGTCTGGGCCGAAATAGAGCTGGGAGCGATTGTCCGGAACTTCAACTACGCGAAGGTCCGGGCCGGGGCGTCGGTCGGCGTGCTGGCCGTGGTCAAGTCCAACGCCTACGGGCATGGGGCCGTTGCCGTTGCCCACGAGTTGGAACCCCAGGGTGCTCAAGCCTTTGGCGTGGCTACCGTGGAGGAGGGGATTGAGCTCCGCGAGGCGGGCATCCAGGCCCCGGTGGTGGTGATCGCTTCCTGTTTCGAGTGTGAGATCGAGGCCGCGTTGCAGCACGGGCTGTCGCTGTCGCTCTCGCCGGCGGAGGTCTTCTGGCCCATCGTCGAGGCGGCGAAGAAGTTGAGCGTGACCGCCCCGGTGCATCTGTTGGTGGATACCGGCATGTCGCGCGACGGGCTGGCCCCGGAGGCGGCGATTGAGCTGGCCGAGCATATCGCCGACACGCCGCAACTGCACCTGGAAGGCACCTGCACCCATCTGGCCACGTCGATGGACCCGGACAAGTCGTTCTGCCACGAGCAACTTGGCCGCTTCAATGCGGTGGTCTCCGCACTTCAGGATCGCAACATCCACCCCGGCGTGCTGCACAGTGCGAGCAGCGGTGGTTTGTTCACGCTGCCAAGCTCCCATTTCGACATGGTGCGGCAGGGCATCACCCTGTACGGCATCAGCCCGTCGGAACACGTGGCCGAGCAGGCCGACCTGGTGCCCTCGATGACCTTGAAGAGCCGTGTGATAGCCCTGCGGGATGTGTCTGCCGGGCAGAGCGTGGGTTATCTGCGTCAGTTCGTGGCCGAGCGGTCCACCCGTCTGGCGACGGTGGCGATGGGGTATGCCGACGGCCTGCGGTTGGCGATGTCCAACAAGGGCAGCGTTTTGATCAATGGACGACGTGCCCCGGTGGTGGGGCGGGTGATGATGGATTGCTCGGTCGTGGATGTTACCCGGCTGCCGGGTTTGCGGGTGGGCGACGAGGTGGTGGTCATCGGGAAATCGGGCCGCAGCCGGATTACGGCGGAGCAGGTGGCCGCGTGGTGCGATACCAGCCCGTATGACGTGATCTGCTCGCTGGGGCGGCGTGTGAAGCGGATTTACACGCGCAGCGGTCAGCGAGTCATCCCCCCGGTCGGCCCCAACCTGCTCCCGCCCCGCTTGACGCCCTCCTCGTGGGACGCCGCGTCACTCTAAAACCATGAACTTGCAACTGGATTGCTTCCGGTTCAGAGGTTATGATAAAGGGTATGGCTGGCATCTCACAGAGATCGCACGGCACGCGCCATGCCCGAAAAAGGCGCCGGTGGCCGCGAAGGCTGTTGTTCGTGGCGGCCCTCTGTGTCGTCGTGATCGCTCTGGTCGTGGTGGCGGGGAGGATGTTGTTCGACCGTCTGCCCGCTATGATTGCCGAACAGATCGAAGAGCGCTACCCCGTCAAGGTGGAGATCGGCTCGATCTCCTATCACTGGCCTCTGGAGTTCGAGGCTCGGAACCTGGCGGTTCGGCGGGAAGCCGATGACAGCCCGCTGTTGGATATCCGACGGGTTCAGATAGGCTGTCATCCGCTCAAGCTGGTCGCCGGCAGCCTTCGCCTGAGTCGCCTGTTGATCGACCGGCCTACGCTGACGCTGCGCCTTTCGGATCAGGAAATGATCCCCGAAGGCCCGGCCCAACCGCCGCCCAGCTATCCCATAGAGATTCGAGGGTTGGCGCTGTCCTTTGATCCGGAATCCGCGCTGCCGGGCATACCGCCGCTTGAGGTCACCGACGTGGGAGTGGTTTTGAAGCCCGAAGCCTCGCGTTGCCTCTCGCTGGTCGCTTCGGGGGTAAGCAACGTGATGGGGCGGTTCTGGAGCTCCGGGATTCTTGGCGGGCGGCTGATGGACAGCTCCGTCCACGTGTCCTTCCCGGAAGTGCTGCTGGCGGACAAGATGCGTTCGATGTTGCCGGAGTCAGCCCGGGACTCTTGGGACCGGCTGCGCCCTGAGGGCAAGGCAGAACTTTCGGCGGATATTTCAATCCCACGGAACATTGGTGAAATCGATCCGCCCTGGACGGTTACCTGGCAGCTTGCCGTCAAGGAGACGTCGCTTCAGGTGCCCCGCCTCTCCCAGCGGATGACCGACGTGCATGTAACCGTCGAGGGCGGGTTGAAGCATTTCACCGTCACCGGGGCGCGGGCCCGCTACGGCGGGGCATTTATCTCCGGCCAGGCCAACTCCGTGCAGTTTGGCGAGCAGACGGGCTTTCGGGTGGTCGGCTCGGTGCACGATGCGGGCATCGGCGACGAAATCATCGGGCTATTTGGCCCCAAAACCCAACAGGCCTTGCGGCGTCTGCACCTGAGCGGCGGCAAGATGGATATGGCGGCGGAGATGCGGTTCGCCCCTGATCCATCCGGCAAGGGCCTCGTTCCCGATTTTCTTAACGCCAACCTGAATTGGCGCGGGGCACGCGCCCGGCCGGAGTGGTTCCCTTATCCGATCGAGCGTGTCAGTGGGGCTTGCCGTATCAGTCTGGACGAGATGGTCATCACCAGCCCGATTACGGGATGGCACGATCAAGGCTCGCTCATGGTCAGCGGAAGCGTCGGGCTGAACCTCAGCCAGGGGGCCTCGTCGGAGCTGATCATCGAGGCCCGTGGGCTGGCTATTGACGATGCCTTGCGTTCTGCGGCGGTGCGGGCAGGCCCCAGAATCGGCAACGTGCTCGAACAGGTCACGGTGGATGGCGGCAAACTCGACGCCACCGTGATGCTGCAAGGCCAAGTGGACGATGCGGACAGCCTGGATTGGTCGGTGCGGCTGGGCTTTGACGGCCTGCAGGCCCGAATGAAGGCCTTTCCTTATGACATCAACGGGGTGAGCGGCGAAATACAAATCAACCCGGACCGTGTAACTTTCCGGGACTTGACCGGACGGCACGGCGATGGATCGCTGCACGTGAGCGGCTGGTTGGACCCGCGCAGCGGGAAAGATGGGGTTGGCCTGAGCATTCGCGGTGAGAATATTCCGTTGGACCGTGATCTGCGGGCTGCGTTAACGCCTGACGTACAAACCGAATGGGATCGTATTGAACCGCGGGGTCATGCCGACGTCCAAATCACGCTCAGCCCTCCTGAAGTGCCGGGCAAGCCGCGCGATCTGCGCATTCAGGCCACGCTTCGCAACGTCTCGCTGCGAATTCCGATTGGCGAACAATGGATGGGGCTTAGCCAGGCGACGGGCTCGTTGGAGTCGTTCGGCGATGTGATACGACTGACCGGCCTGGATGCGGTTGCGCTGGGCGGGCGGGTTCGTGGCGACGCCACGCTGATTCGCGGTGAGACCGTCCGGAAGCTGACCGGGCGGTTCTCGGCCCGCAGCATCGGGGTTCGACCGTTGGTCGAGGTCGCTCTTGAAGATGCCGAGGAGCACATCCGAAGCCTCCAGCCGACCGGGCAGTTAACCGTTCACGACTTGACGGTGGACGCCGTTCTCAAGGAGGGGGCCGCCCCAGACCTGCAATATGCTTATGACGTGGAGCTGCACGACGCGGGCATTTATATTCCGATGTCTCCTGCGGAAACGCCGGAGGAGTCCAGCGATACCGAAGAGAAAAGCGGGCGAGTGAATTTGTCGGAGATTCGAGGCCGCATGCGGGCACGCAGCACCCGTGGCCGTATCACCGAGGGCACCTTTGAACTGGAGCGGATTCGTTTGCTCTACGGTACGATGCGCGAAGTGGTCGGAACTTTCCGGAAGACCGGGCCGATGTTTTTCCTCGATGACGTGCGCGGTCGGATGTACGGCGGCGAGGTTCGAGCGGGGTTCAAGGGGGCCAGCGACCTTCAGTTCTTCAGCGGCTTCGCACGGGTGGGCGAGATGGATGTCGCCAAACTGGCCAACGAGGCCGGAATAACGGGGGAGAGGATTTGGGGCAGTTTGAATGCCGCATTCCACTTCAACGGCGAACGCCGGGCGGCCAAGGACAAGCCGACCACGTGGCACTTGGGCGGCAACGGCTTTATAAAGATCGACCGGGCCAACCTGGGCCAAACCCCGCTGGTGCGCAGTGTGTTCAGCTACAAGACCTTCCTGCTGGGTGGCGACAGCACCATCGAACAGGCCGATGCCACCTTCGAGATCGACTCGAATCGGCTGGTTGTCGACAAGCTGGTGCTCTCCGGGCCGTCGGCCAGCACCCAGGCGGTCGGCCATATTCGCCTTGAAGACGAGGCTCTAATCGACCTCTATTTCTATCGCAAGCGGAAGGGCAGTCTGTTACCGGACATCATTCTGATCGAATGGCTGGGGCGTGGGCTGAACTGGGCGATTGACCAGCTCCAGAACACGCTGGTGGTTATCCGCGTCTCGGGGCCGCTGGGCGACCCCAAGGTGACCGCGGTTCCTGCCAAGGATTTGGTTGACCGGTTCGGACGGTTCGTGCTCCTCAACCTTTGGGAGCAGCAAAGAGAATCCAAAACGCCCGAATGATGAGCCGGATTCGGTTGGGGACCTTGCATGCGCAGACGATTCCTCATGGTCCTGGCCCTGTTGGTGGTGGCTGCTACGGTGGTTGCACGCATCTATGAAGAAGTAATCCCGTCCCGCTGGCCGCAGCCCGGCCCCGCGCCGTTGCGCTTCTGGACCAACGACCGGCATATTCCCGTCGATCTGCAGAGCTTTTTCAATAATGATGGCATCGCCGACCAGGACCAGCCGGGCGACACCAATTTCGACTGCCCCAACCACCCCCCGAACATCCCCGGTTCCGGCTATCCCGCCGAACAGATGCCCCAGAGCGGCACGGCCTTTGCTTACGAACCGATGGGCTTGCCTTTCCTCTTCCCGGTGATTGCCCGTGCCGAGTTTAACAACGTGGCCTGTCACGGCCAGCGGCTGTCGAGTGCGGTGCGGCTTCGGTGGATGACGGACCAACACGCCGTGGCCGAGCTTGCTGTTCTTGGTGCGGCCGAGAACGGCGCCGCCGAGGGCATTTTGGGGCTGGAATATCACGACGGGACGACAGAGCGCGTGCCGGTCGCGTTCCCCGACTGGTGTCAACTCGCGGAGGGCGAAACGCCGGCTATCGAAGCGGATCATCGGTTGACTTGGGATGGTCGGGCGATGAAGAGCGTGCGGCATGATATCGCCTGTTACATGTACGTCCGCACCATTCCGGTGGACCCGTCGCGTCGTTTGGTGGCGGTGCTGTTGCCGGAGCAGCCGCGTATGCATGTTTTCGCCATGACGCTGCGTTTGGCGTCGTCCGATGAACTCATCGCACGGCAGGGCGAGAAGTTGGCCGAGGCTTATTTCCGGACGGCGCAACTTGCCGAGGCACCGCCTGTCGAGTTTGATCAGCCGATTGCTGAGTTGGAAAAGGCGCTGGATGCCGCCGAGGCCGCTGTGCCGGAGCATCTGCACCGGCAATGGGTCTGGCTGAAGACGCACTGGGAGTATCTGGTGTTCCGGGCGGGCGGCGGCATCATCCGCCACGGGTCGAAGACCGAGCAGTGGATTCTGTCCGCGGCAGCGGCGATTCAGGCAGACCTTCGCGAGCTACTGGCCGGGCGGGACCCGTTTGCCCTGCGTCGTGGCGAGTTGCTCAAGGGCTATGTTTCGCCCATCGACGGTCGGATTCAACCCTATGCCTTGTATGTGCCGCAGGATTACGTTCGCCAGGGGCCGCCTCGCCCCCTGGTCGTACATATGCACGGTCACGGATGGTATCGCCCCTTCCAGGGCGTTCCGGCTCCGAAGATTCGGGATGCCATTGTGCTCAGCCCGCACGGACGCGGTAGTATGGACTATATGTTCGTGGCCGAGGAAGACGTGCTGGCCTGCATCGAGGAGGTCAAGCGGGACTATCTTATTGACCCCGACCGCGTCTATCTGATGGGCCACTCGATGGGCGGGACCGGGAGTTGGAATCTGGCGGGCAAGTTCCCGGACCGCTTCGCGGGCATCGGCCCCAGCGCCGCCAACGCCGACAGCAAAGCCTGGAGCAACTACGGCTCAAAGCACGCGGTCGATGGCGGCTCCTACGCCTGGCTTCGCGAGGCGATTCGTACCTCGCTCGATCCGGTGACTTACGCCCCGAACTTGTTACATGTTCCGGCGTTCTTTATGCACGGCGACAACGACCGCGTGGTGCCGGTCGGCAACAGCCGCTCGATGGCCAGGGCGCTGGGCGAACTCGGCTATCGCTATGTCTATCGTGAAGGCAAAGGGCAGGGGCACGGATGGCGCCCGGCAACTTTGCAGGCTGAAATGCACGATTTCCTGTTCACGAGCACACGGCCGGATCGCCCGCCGGTTGTGCGGCTGCGAACGGGCTATCTCAAATATGGCCAAGCCTTTTGGGTGCGTATCCTCGGCCTGACGCGGTCCGATGCCATCGGCGACATTCGGGCGGAGGCGCGGACCGATTCGCTCATTGAGGTGACGGTCAAAAATATCGCCGAGTTTGAGTTGGACCTGTCGCGATGCCCCGTGAACCGGAACAGGGCGTTGGCCGTCGTCGTCAACGGGGCACCTGTGTTCACCGATATGCCACCCGAAAGTGGACGGCTGATTCTGGCATTAAGGGCGGGGCGATGGGGCGCGGTCTCGGCGCTTGGCGAACTCCGCAAGCGGCCTCACCTCGAAGGCCCAGTGTCGGATGCGTTTACGTTCAGCTTTCTTTTGGTTGTCGGCACGAGCAGTCCCCATCGGTTTGATCAACGTGTGTTGAAGGATGAGGCTCAGCGTTTTGCGGACGACTGGGCCAGGCTTTACACCAAACCGCCGCGAATGAAAACCGACCGGGAAGTGACGCCCGAGGATATCGCCCGGCATAATTTGATCCTCTACGGCGGCCCGCGAGATAATCGCCTCACGGGACGTATCGCCGATCAATTGCCGATCCTTATCGAGCCGGGCATGATTCGAGTGGGAGACCGCACCTATTCCGGCCCCGGCGTGGCCACCAAATTCTGCTATCCCAATCCGCTGAATCCGGACCGGTTGGTGGTTGTCATCGCAGGAGCGCGGCAGGGACGAGACGTATTTCAAACCAACAACCTGTTCGGCAACTGGTTTCAGTGGGGGCCGTTCGATAACCGGGTGTGGTTCGACTACGCCGTTTTTGACCGACGAACTCATTCGGCGGAGACCTGCCTGGAGTTCGGGTTCTTCGGGAACGATTGGCAGTTTCAATCGGAGACCCGTTGGCTTGGCGATCCGGAGCGACGCCGGCTGGCACCGCCGAGGCGCCTGCCCGGATACCTTATCCCGCCCGAAGGCCGGGACGTGGTTTATTTGAGCGATCTGGTGCCGAAGGAGATAGACCAGCATAAACTGCCGGTGGGCTTCGATACCAGCGCCGAAGGACGCCCCTTGAGCATCGGCCTGCCGCACCGGGTATTCGCACGGGGTTTGGGCGTCCGCCCGCCGTCGAGCGTCAGCTTTGAAATTCACGCTCCGGGTGTGCCGGCGTCCGAGCGCTTCCAGCGTTTTCGTGCTACCGTTGGCATCGACCTCGAAGGCGAAGCGGACATCCCCAAGTGGCGGGCGGAAAAAGAGTGGGTCAGCTTTTTGTTGTACGGCGACGGCAACCTGATCTATCAAACGGCGGCGTTGAAGTGGAACTCCAAGCCGGTCTCTATCGACGTGCCAATATCGCAAGTGCGGGTGTTGACGTTGCAGGTGTGGTGTGCCTCGGCCCGCTGGTTGGTTGGCAGCGCGGCATGGGGCGGGGCCAGAATACTTCGGGACACCGGCGCGGATCAGGGTTCGGCGGGGACCATCCCGTGATGTGTGGCGGCCGGCGGCTCGCGCCAGCAGGCGGCCCCCGGACATTCCGTGGCGACGTGGTCGTCGATAATCTTCAGAATCTGCTTGGGGTCCTCCGTGAAGGTCATCAACTCGCGGTCTTCTTTGGTGAACAAGCCGCGCTCAACTCCTTCTCCCAGCCAGTCGTACATCCCCTGCCAATAGGCGTTCCCCACCATAATCACCGGCACCTTGTATGACCGCCGCGTCTGGATGAGGGTCAGGGCCGTAAAGCATTCATCAAGGGTTCCAAAGCCACCGGGCATCACGATGAAGGCGTGGGCGTACTTGACGAACATCACCTTGCGCGTGAAGAAATAGCGGAAGTCGAGCGAGATATTGGCATAAGGGTTCGGCGTCTGTTCCATCGGAAGGCCGATGTTCAGGGCGACCGACTTGCCGCCGCCCTGGCGAGCCCCCTTGTTGGCTGCTTCCATAATGCCGGGGCCGCCGCCGGAAATGACCGCGTAACCGTTCTTCGCCAGGGTCTCGGCGATTTCTACGGTGAGCTGATAATAGGGATCGCTCGGTTGCAGGCGCGCTGACCCGTAGATACTGACTGCGGTGCCCACGTGGGCCATTGTCTCAAAACCGTCCACCAGCTCGGCCATCACGCGGAACACGCGCCAGGTGTCGTCCAGTTGCAGTGCCGTTCGCGGACCGGGGTTCATGGGTGTGGTCATGAGTCGTCATCCATTGCTTCAACGAGTTCGGGGGTGATCTCGATATTCGCAGAGACATTCTGCACGTCGTCGTGGTCTTCCAGATTTTCCATCATGCGCAAGACCCGTCGCCCCTCGGCCGGGGAGGGCGTGACATTCTGCGAGGCCACGTTGGTCAATTCGGCGGATTCCGTGGGGATGTTGTTTTCGATCAACGCGGTTTTGACATTGGTGAAGGAGGCGGGATCCGTGGTGATCTCAAACAGGCCGTCGAGCTTCTGCATGTCTTCGGCCCCTGCTTCCAGAGCGATCTCCAGCAGCTTGTCCTCATCAATCACGTCGGAGTTGACCGACAGAACCCCCTTCTTTTCAAACATCCAAGCCACAGTACCCGGGCCACCGAGCGAGCCGCCGCCGGATTCGAAAATCTTGCGAATCTCCGGAGCGGTACGGTTGCGGTTGTCGGTGATGGCCTCGACGTAGATGGCCACGCCGCCGGGGCCATAGCCCTCGTAAACGACGTCTTCGAGCCGAACGCCTTCAAGCTGGCCGGTGCCCTTGAGAATGGCGCGTTCGATGCTGTCTTTGGACATGTTCACCGAGCGGGCATCCTCGATGGCATAGCGCAACGAGAGGTTGGCCGCCGGATCGCCGCCGCCGGTGCGTGCCGCGGACATGATCAGCTTTGCGCACTTGGAGAACATGCGGCCCTTCTTCGCGTCGATGGAACCTTTCTTGCGCTTGATGGTTGCCCAATGGGAATGTCCGGACATAAAAGTCTCCAGAGAGTTCAGGGAGTTGTTGGGTCAGAAGCCTCGATCTTCTTGAGCTTCTCTTGTATTCCTGGAAGTGTGGGGTCGAGCTTGGCAGCCCTCCGCCAGTGCATCAGGGCATCCTGGGGTTTTTCAAGGGCGAGGTAAACCTCTCCAAGATGGTCGTAAAATCGGCTGTCCTCTACCAGGGCGACGGCCCGCAAAAGCTGTTCCAGTGCCTTGTCGTGTTTGCCTTGTCGAAAATAAATCCAGCCGAGGGTGTCGAGATAATAGGCGTTGTTGGGGCTGACCTTAAGGGCCTTGCCAACCAGTTCCAGGGCCTGGTCCAGCTTCATATTCCGGTCGGCGTAGAACCAAGCCATCGCGTTGTTCAAGGCCGGGTTGTCGGGGTGCAGCTTGACCGCCTCGGTCAGGAGGTGCTCGGCCTCCTGGAAACGCTTGGCATTGGTGTAAACCGAGCTAAGCTCGACCGTAAATCGGATACTCGCCGGGGTGTCGGCCAGCTTGATCGCCTCGCGAAGGGCCTCCACCGCCTGATCCACCTGGCCGCGTCGTTCGTAAAACAATCCCAATTCCGCGTGGCCTGCGGCTTTACTTCCGGGAATATCAAGAATGACCTTCAACGCCTTCTCGGCTTCTTCGTATCGTTTGGACGCTTCATACACGGCGCAGAGCTCGGTGTGAAAGCGAATGGATTTTTGCTTTGGGACCAAAGCGATGCCTTGGTTGATTTGGTCAATAGCATCGTCCGTCCGGTTGAGCTTCCGGTAGATTTTGGCCAGTTTCAGGCGGAGGGCGGATTGCGTTTGCCCGTGATCGGCTTCGATGGCCTTGACCAGATATGGCTCGGCTTGGGCGTGTCGCCCCAGCCCCGCCAGAGTATCGGCGATTTCCTCGCACAGCCTGGGGGCCGCCTTATCCGGAGTATAAATCTTCAGAAGATGGAGCAGCAGTTTTTCCTGATAGGTGCGAGCGGCTTCAACCCTACGGGCTCGTGCTGCCAGATCGGCGGCTTCGCGCAGCAGGTGCGTTTGTTCGCCGGGGCCTTGGGCATGTTCCATAAAAGCCTTCAGCTCGCGCAGGGCATCTTCCCAGCGGCCCATGACCTTGTAAGTATTGGCTAATTCGAGGTGAATGCGTGCATTGCTCGGAGAGAGCTTCTGCACCCGGAGAAGCGTGGCGACGGTCTTGTCATGCTGTTGGGTCCGGCGATAGAGATTGACCAGGCGCAACAGAAACATGTTCGGCTGGGGAGCCACCAAGGCTGCGGCATTGTAATACTCCGCCGCGCGTTCCGTATCATTTCGCCTTTCGGCGTCCCGTGCCAGTTCCCTGTATGCTTGAAGTACCAGCGTGGTGTGCCGCTTGGCTTCGGGAGCTTGGAGCACGGCCAACATCGCATCACGGGCTTTTTCAGGGTCGTCACCGCCGATGAGCATGCGTGCCAGGCCGAATCGTACACGGAAGTTGTCCGGGGCGATCTTCAGGGCCGCTTCGAAATGCTTACGGGCCTTGACGGGGCGCTTCAGCCGCTCTGCACAGACCATCCCAATCCAGATATGGGCTTGTAACGCTTGCGGGTCGGACTCCAGCGTTTTTTCAAGCCAATAGACCGCGTCTTCGTAACGTCTTTCTTCGATGCTCTGAATGCCCATACAAAAGGCGGCGGCGGTTGTGGGATTCGGGGGCGATGCCGGGGCGGCCTTCGTAAAAATGCCGAGACAGACCACCAACCCGGTCAGGATCACCGTTCGGGGGGCCGGTGCCTTGTTTCGCATAGGGACACACCTTCTTCGAGCTTTAAGGAATGACTTTGTTCAGGCCGTATTCGATGATGCCCTGAGCACCGGCCCGCTTCAACTCCGGGATCAGTTGGCGGGCGACCGGCTCGTCAAGCACCGTCTCCACCGCGAACCATCCTGTCTCAGAGAGATGGGCCACCGTGGGTGTGTGGAGCGCAGGCAACAGAGCCAGAATCGCTTTCAGGGCTGATTCCGGGGCATTCAGCTTCAGGCCGACCTGGGTACGGGCCACGATTGCTCCCTGGAGCAACATCGCAATGCTCTCAATCTTCTTTTTCTTCCACGGGTCTGCCCAAGCCTTTTTATTCGCAATCAGCCGGGGCGTGCTTTGCAGGATTTCATCCACAATCCGCAAGCGGTTGGTGCGCAGGCTGCTGCCGGTTTCCGTCAGCTCTACGATCGCATCCACCAATCCCGCCTTGGCCTCGGTGGAGCCCCAGGAGAACTCGACGGTGGCGCTGACCCCGTGTTCGGCCAGATAGCGCTTGGTCATGTTGACCGCTTCGGTGGCAATGACCTTGCCTTCGAGGTCCTTGGCGCTTTGCACCGGTGAGGCCTCCGGTACGGCGACGACCCAACGCGCCGGCCGCGCCGTCCGCTTGGAATAGATCAACTCCAACACTTCCACCACGTCGGAGCCGTTCTCGGTAATCCAGTCCAAGCCGGTGAGGCCGGCATCCATCACACCGTCTTCGACATAGCGGGAGACTTCCTGAGCGCGGAACAGCACCACTTCCAGTTCCGGGTCGTCGACCGAGGGATAATAGGAGCGGTTGCCGGCGCGCACGTCAAAGCCGGCTTTGCGCATCAGTTCCAATGTGGATTCTTGAAGGCTGCCGGAGGGCAGGGCGAGTCGAAGCTGCATCGCGGTGGTCTCCTGTTAATGGTCCACTGGGGAAGGGCGCTGGCGACGCGATTTAAGAGCCTTTGGGCCCTTGCGATTTCTTCGCCGAGGGCGGTCGGCGTTTTCGTGCCTTGGCAGGTGCCCCTCCGGTCGAACTTGAAGAGGATGTTTTACGCCGGGCGGTTTTCTTCTTGGATGCCGTGCGGGCCCCTGAACGCTTGACCTCGCTTGAGGGCGTTTGTTTCATCTGGGTCCCCTCACTGGGGGCAGGGGACTTCGGTTTGTTTTTTCGAGCTTTTTTCGGCTTAACCGTGTCAATATCAAGCTTTTTGCTGCGCACCGCGATCTGCTTCTTCAACCGAGCAGTGGCCGCGCGCTGCTCGGCCTGTTCCCGGCGATCCTGATTACGCTTCTCCTGGTTGCGAGCGTCCTCGGCTTCCTGAGCCTGGCGCTCTTTTTCTTGCTGGGCCGCCAGCTTTTCCAGCATTTCCTTGCCGGTTGGGCAATGTTCACGAACCGGGCAATGCTGACAATCGAAATCTTTCGGCGTACAAACCCGCTCGGCCAGCATCTCCAGGGCGTGATATGCCCTTACCGTCAGATTCGAAGGAACCAGACGACGCAGGGAGCGTACCTGGGATTCCATAGGCCCGGGCTGAACCAGTTGTAACCGCTTGCTAACACGAAGGATACCGTGAGTAGCAGGCAACTGATTGCTTTCGAAATTAGCGAGGAGAAGTTCCCCGGCCACGCGGCTGGGCATGTGCTCCAAACGACGCAGCACGGTTTCGGCCTTGGCCGCATCCAGTGCCAGAATCGGTGAAAGGTCCATGGATTGTGAATAGTTGAATATCGCCGTGAGCGTATCGCAGAGCAGTTGCCCAACGCCCGGCGGGTAAGATTTTCCGAGAGCGGCGTCCAACTCGGCGGGGTTGGCCACGCGCATTTCGTTGAGGTCGACGAATTCATTCTCGATGCGCCGCAGCGCCGTTTCAGCGGCACGCTCCTTGCCGTTCTTAAGTAGCGACGTAATCAGTGCTCGCTGAACAGGCGGGCGGGGCTTGAAGCCCTCGCGCGATCCATAGCACTGCTCTAGAATCGGCAGAATTGCCTTGAAACGACTGCTGGCTGTGACTCGGCCCAACCAATAACCCCCGGAACAGAGCGATTGTTGTGAAAGTTATTATATTCGCTGATGTTCGATAAGTCAACTTCAAAAGACAATTGTATCGATATGGTACATTGCTATAACGCTTTATTTAACAAGAGATTATGGTTTTATGATACGGAAGATGGCCCGTTGGTGTTCTGTATCTTGGAGGATTTAGGGGGGCGAAATGATGCGAACTCTTTCTATGATACGACGTTTATACTCACACGGATTTCTTTTGTCCTTGACAGTGTGTTATTTCGAGGCTTATATTAACGGCGTTCAACAGAGTTGGGTGAACTTCTTGAGCGAAAGAAAGGGCTAACATGGCAAAGGTTGGCGTTTGGATTGTCGGCGCATCGGGTTCCGTCGCCAGCACGGCGGTCGCAGGAGCTTTGGCGATTGCCAAGCGGAAGGCGGAAACCACCGGACTGGTCACCGAATTGGCGGATTTGAAGCAGGCGGGGTTTTGCTCGTTGGGTTCGCTGGTGTTTGGTGGGCACGAGATTCGGAAGCCCAATCTGACCGCTGAATTGAAGGATTTGCATTCAAACTCCGGGTTGCTTACCGCCGACCTGATCCGCTCGGTCACTCCGGGGCTGTCGGCCGTTGCCAGACGGGTTAAGCCCGGCACCGCCGTTGGTGGCGGCAAGGCGGTCGAAAATCTGGCCGACTTGCCTTTGCTGACCGGTCAATGTGCCAGGGATGTCGTGGATCAAATACGGAAAGACCTTGAGGAGTTCAAGGCCAAGACAAAGTGTCAAAATCTGATCGTGGTCAATTTGTCCAGCACCGAACCGCCCTTCAAGCGTCAGGCGTGTCATAAATCCTGGGAGCTGCTTAAGGCTGCCATGAAGAAGAGCGGTGCCTCGCCGCTGCCCGCGAGTTCGCTGTATTGCGTCGCCGCGCTGGAGGCGGGGGCTGCGTATGTCAATTTTACTCCCAGCCTGGGTGGCAACCTGCCGGCTCTGGAAGAGTTGGCCGAGGCGACCGGGGGCCTCCTCGCCGGTTGCGACGGCAAGACCGGCGAAACGCTTTGCAAATCGGTCATCGCCCCGCTGTTTGCGATGCGCAACCTGCAGATTATGAGTTGGGTCGGGCACAACATCTTCGGCAACCGTGACGCTTTGGTGCTGGATGATCCGAAGAACAAGGCCAGCAAGGTCCGCAGCAAGGATCACCTCATCCAGTCCATCGTTGGCTATTCCCCCTCCACGCTGGTGACCATAGAGAACATTCCCTCGATGGGCGATTGGAAAACCGCTTGGGACCATATTCACTACGAGGGCTTCCTGGGCACCAAGATGATCATGCAGTTTATCTGGCAGGGATGCGACTCGCTCCTGGCCGCTCCGTTGGTCTTGGACTTGGTCCGGATTGCAGAGTTGGCCCTGCGCCGTGGCGACCGCGGAGTGCTCAAGGCGTCGGCCTGCTTCTTCAAAAGCCCCCAAGGGGTGGACGAGCAGGACATGTTCAAGCAGTTCCAGATGCTTTTGGATTACTGTGCCGGTTAGCGGTTTTCGTGAATTCAGCGCGAGGAGCGCGGTTTCCTCTGGAATAGGCGTCTGTTTCTGGCTAAGATATAACCGAATTGTTCGCTGGCTTGTTGAGGAGTGAAACCGTGATTATCGTTGAGCCGCATATTCACATGTTGTCCCGCACGACCGACGACTACCGCGCGATGTACGATGCCGGCATCCGCTGTTGCGTCGAGCCGGCCTTCTGGTTGGGGACGCCGCGCCATTACGCGGGCACCTTTTTCGATTACTATGAGTTGATTCTCGACTACGAGACGGTGCGCGGCGAGCGGTTCGGCGTGGACCATTGGGCCTGCATCGCAGTCAACCCCAAAGAAGCCGACAATGCGGAGCTGGCCCGCGAGGTGATTCGCGGAATGGACAAGTTCCTCGACCATCCCCGATGTGTCGCCGTCGGTGAAATCGGCTTCAACGCGATGACCCGGAACGAGGAAGAGGCTTTCGTCCAGCAGCTTCACCTCGCCGAAGACCGCGGGTTGCCGGTGATGATTCATACTCCGCATCGCGATAAACGTGAAGGGGTCAAGCGTATCATCGACATCCTTCAGGCCGAGAAAGTGACGATGAGCCGAATCGATATCGACCACAATACCGAGGAGACCATGGA